>NZ_JBVAPG010000549.1:0-358 GCF_055413685.1 Bradyrhizobium sp. LeoA1Lang
AAACGTCGGCGGCAGATCTCTCCATGGGCTGCCCGTGCGGGCGATCCACAGCACGGCCTCGAGGAACAAACGATTGTCACCCCCTGTGCGACCGGGATCGGTCGGCTTGCCCAAACAAAGCGGCTCCCTCTTCGCCCACTGGGCAGCCGTCAAAACGAATCGGTGCATGCCAAGCTCCTTTCGGAGCTTGAATCACGGACATTCCAATCTGTGAATCCTGAATCTCAACAGGCCCTAGCATTACAGTTGTCTTTTTGTTTTGAAGTGCGCGCGCTGGGCGGCGGCCTGGTGAGCTCTACGCCAAAGTGACCATGCGATGATGTGTGCGGGTTGGATTCGCTTTCGAGCGAGTCTGATG
>NZ_JBVAPG010000550.1:0-353 GCF_055413685.1 Bradyrhizobium sp. LeoA1Lang
ATCAAACAGGCCGGACATATGGATGCAAGCGATCCGATCACCTCAAAAGCTCTTGTGCCACGGGGGCCGTCCACATATGGGTCCCGGGTCCCGGCTACGCCAAGGGGCTTCGCCGCGGCGCGCAAGCTCGGGACGACGGGGGAAAGGTCCGATTCAATTTTCAAACAGCTTGAGGATGCGAGTCCACATTCTCGCGGCGCTTTGCGTCCGAGCTTTGCGTCACTTCCCACCCTCCTCGATATCAGAGGGCGCAGGGAAAGCCGGGTGCTGGTTGCACCCGTGGGTCCCGTGCAACAAAAAGCACGGGGGTAGGACCACAGGTTCAACCGAAGCATTCCGGCTTTCCCTGCGCG
>NZ_JBVAPG010000551.1:0-352 GCF_055413685.1 Bradyrhizobium sp. LeoA1Lang
CGTTCGCGGCGAGCGGCACCGGGCTTCTAGCTCCAGACGCTCCTTCCGCGAAACGCGGACTTCTCTTGCTTCGGGAATCATCCCGATCTTGAATCACGACTCACGTTCTATGAAAAGTGGGTACTAGTCTGGTGTCAGGCCTATGCCCACCGCTTAGGGAAGTGAGTGGCACGATTCCAAGATGCACGCGGCGGATGACGCTCACGTCGTTATGATTGTGCCTTGCTAGTACCCGGAATCAGAGCTGAGTGATACGGCGCCCTGTGAAGCGGCGTTGACGGACCTTTTTCTTGGTCCAGACGAAGGGCTCGGCTTTGTCGTTGTACGCGTTGACGTAGGCATCGATGTGTTC
>NZ_JBVAPG010000552.1:0-350 GCF_055413685.1 Bradyrhizobium sp. LeoA1Lang
AACGCTCACCGCCTCCAGCTGGCCGGCGAAAGCATGCGAAAACGCAACGCCAAAACCATCACCCTTGACGAGCAGCCAGAACGCTGACTCTATCACCGCCTCGGCCGGAGCGGGCTGCTCACGATCGCGCATTGCCTCATCAAGAATGTTACCGGAGAACTGACCGTCAGGATTGGGGCGGCGACACCGAATCGGATCGGTGTCACCGATGGCAGGACGGATCAGCATGGGTGCTCGGCGCGAGCTCACGGCGGCGGTGGTAGAGCGCTATCGATCGGCAGGGCGGGCAGATAAGGGGCGCATACTCGACGAGCTTTGCGCGGTGACCGGCTGGCATCGCAAGCACGCGG
>NZ_JBVAPG010000553.1:0-349 GCF_055413685.1 Bradyrhizobium sp. LeoA1Lang
TGAAAGGGGCCTTGAGGAACGGTCGCGCAACCCATTCACACCTTCGGCGCGGAACCGCTCGACCCATTTGGCGACCGTCTTCGGTGTCGTGTTGAACTGGTAGGCCGCGTCGGCCTGGCTCAGCCCAGAGGGTGTCAGAAAGAATGTGTAAGCAGGTTTCTGTGAGTCTCCTCGGTAAGGTAAACTCACAGAAACCTGCTTACACATTCTTTCTGACATTCCCTCAGCCCACCTTCCACCACGCTGCGTACCATCGCCTCTCGACCTTTGGGCGTCAAACGCGCATTCTTGTGGCTGTTCATCTGGTCTCTCCGGGGAACACTGAAGCTTCGCAACCTCAGCTTCCTCG
>NZ_JBVAPG010000554.1:0-348 GCF_055413685.1 Bradyrhizobium sp. LeoA1Lang
GGTCGCCGGCGAACCAGCCGGTGTGATATCTCTCGTCATGGCGTTGCTCTCCTTTGTGGAATCAGCACCCCGAGCCTACCGGCTCAAGGTGGGCAACGCCGACCTCTTCAGTAATTCAACAGAACCCAGGACATCCCCGGTGCCGATGGTAGCCATTGTCTCATTCCCTGGTTTTCTCGGGCCGCGCCTATCGCGACCTCGATGGCGGTCGTGAGACCGGAGGCGATCGACCTGCACCCGAAGGGCCGAAACAAAGTGGAGGGCGGCCGGGAGCGACTTTCTTGAATCGCGAGGAATGGCGCGCAGCGACAGGGGAAGAAAGTCGAGGACGGACGTTGCGGGGACAAG
>NZ_JBVAPG010000555.1:0-347 GCF_055413685.1 Bradyrhizobium sp. LeoA1Lang
TCCTTGCCCAGCAAGGCCGTCAGCGCCTCCTGGAAATCGCCGGTCGAGATGCCGCGCAGGTACAGAATCGGCAACAGCGCATCCAGGCTTCTGGTCCGCCGTGCCCACAGCGGCAGGATCGCCGAGCCGAACCGGATCCGCTCACTATCGCCGGCCGCCCCACGGTCGCGAATCTTCGCCCGCGCGACCTCGACCGGACCGATGCCCGTCGCAATCGTTCGCACCGGGCCGTAACCATGCCGCACGACACGGGCGCGTCCGTCGGCAAGCTTCAAATCCTTCATCGTGGCAAGAAAGGTCTCGACTTCGACCTCGACGGCCTGCGCCAGAAGCTGCCGCGCACCAGC
>NZ_JBVAPG010000556.1:0-344 GCF_055413685.1 Bradyrhizobium sp. LeoA1Lang
CTATCTGGTTGAAGCGAAAGTACAAGCGCTTCCGCCATCGGTTGGGGCGCGCTCGTATCTTCCTGGAGAAGATTGCTCGCGAGAACCGCAGACTCTTTGCTCACTGGCAACTCGGTATTGGCGACAAGCTTGCCTGATGGGAGCCGGGTGAGGTGAGAGCCTCACGCCCTGGTTCTGCGAGAGGCCGGAGGTGAAATCCCTCCGGCCTACTCACCCCACGAGACTGTGAATCTTTTTATATCGGGCGCGTGGCAGCTGTGATTCTCTTCGCGGATTGATTTGCAGGAGGGGGATGATGGCTGGTGACGAGTTGTTTGGAGAGCTGCCGGAACAAGCGGAGCCAC
>NZ_JBVAPG010000557.1:0-339 GCF_055413685.1 Bradyrhizobium sp. LeoA1Lang
GCTTCTCATAGTTAGCAAGCAGTTGATCCAGCAGTTCAGGTGTAATCGTCGTGTCGGTCGTCATGTGAGTCTCCTCGGTAAGGTAAACTCACAGAAACCTGCTTACACATTCTTTCTGACACCCTCTTGACCCAGCAACGGACCTTCAGAATTGCGACCTCACGGATGTAGACTTCGGAAACCTCACGGCCGACACGCTAGACTTGACAGGTTCTAGTACCCGGAATCAGAGCTGAGTGATACGGCGCCCTGTGAAGCGGCGTTGACGGACCTTTTTCTTGGTCCAGACGAAGGGCTCGGCTTTGTCGTTGTACGCGTTGACGTAGGCATCGATGTGTT
>NZ_JBVAPG010000558.1:0-337 GCF_055413685.1 Bradyrhizobium sp. LeoA1Lang
TGGAAGCCGCGGGGCGCCGGGCGTTGCCGGTGCGCGCGGATAGCGCGGATCCGGAGCAGGTGGCACAGCTCTTCGCGGCGATCGACCGGGAGTTCGGCCGGATCGATGTGCTGGTGAACAACGCTGCAGTCCTTGCGCGGCAGTCCCGGCTGGAGGATCTCGGTTTCGAGCGGATGCAGCGGATCTTCGCCGTCAACGCGATCGGCCCCATCTCTGCGCACAGCAGGCCGCGAAGCGGATGTCCTATCGTCACAACGGGCGGGGCGGCTCCGTGATCAACGTCTCATCGGCGTCGGCCCGGCTCGGCAGTCCGGGTGAATATGTCGACTACGCCGCG
>NZ_JBVAPG010000055.1:0-51363 GCF_055413685.1 Bradyrhizobium sp. LeoA1Lang
TTCGTACTCTCCCCGGTGACCGGGCTTTCTTGCCACCGTCATCTCAAGCGCGAACTTGTTCGCGCGAAAAACTTAGCGCCAGCGTCGGGGCGCCAGGACCACACGACTTCGCCGTCCGTGATGCGCGTGCTCGTCAGTCATACGCTTCACGTCCATCGCATCTCACCGCAACGTTCGTGACGATCGCGATCCGCCCCTCTCTTGGGTGAGACGCGCGGAGTTAAATCACTGATTTGCCCGACGGCGAAAGCGGAATGTTTTTTCCGCGAGGGATGGACAGACTTTTGCTGATTTGCCCGTCGGGTTGATTTGTCGCACCCAAAGCAACCACATCGTCATTGCGAGCGCAGCGAAGCAATCCATAGCGCCGCGAGCGGAGGCATGGATTGCTTCGCGGAGCCCGTCATCGGGCGCGCGTTCGCGCGACCCGTTGGCTCGCAATGACGGGGTTGTCAGGGCTCGCGACTTCGTCGGGCCTCGGAATGACAGCGGGTGGTCAGCAACCCGCCAAAAATAAACGCCACCGAGCGCAATGAATATTGCTTGGTGGCGTTGATAGATACTGGGCCCTGAAATCCCCAGCACTGAATTGGTCAGCGCCGCATGTCATCAGGTTCAATCACGACTCTAGAAAACGTGAATTTTGCATCAGCTAAATGATACACGTCATACGACAGAAGCGCTGCCCGATCGCGCGAAACGGCAACCTCAAGTAAGCTGCAAAATGTTGTCACGTCCCTTGCGCGATGAAAGCACCAACCCTCATCCCGAGGAGCCGCGCAAGCGGCATCACGATGGCCGCGGGCGCGAGCGGGGCCTCATGGTTCTCAAGGCGATGCGAAGCATCGTCCGGAGACGCGCGAAGACGCGCTCCTCACCATGAGGGTCTAACAGGACGCGCGCTGTTTGAATGCGCAGGCAAAGAAGGTCAATCACTCTCGCCTACTTCATCACCGCTTCGACCTCGCCTCTGAATGCCTGGCGCGAAGTGTCGCGGGAATAGAACATGTGGCCGCCGGGATAGACGACAAGCTTGACACGGTCCGGGCTCGCAAAGGCCGGCAGTTGGTCGAGCGCCATCGCCGAGCCGAAGTAAGGGGTCGCGAGATCGAACAGGCCGTGGCCGATCAGGAGCTTCAGCTTCGGATCGAGCGCGAGAATCTGTCGGAGCTGTGAGACCGACTCGGCCGGGTTTGTCCCGCGGCCGAAATCCCAGGAGCCGGCGACGCGGCCGTTGAGCAGATGATAGGATCCGTCCGGCTGCCAGTTCAGCCTGCCCCTGGTGAGGTCGACAACAGCACTCGTCAGCGGCGCAATCAGCGGATCGCCGGACGGATCGCCGAAGCGTGAAACGCTCGAATCCGGATTGGGATCGAAGCCTTCGACTGATGCGTCGTAGCGGCCGGTCACCTTGCCATTGCGGCGATCGAACTCCCTGCGGAATTCGGAGACATCGAAACGCCCCGCGAGGCGGCGGCTCACCGCCGGATCAATGTCGGTCAGGGCCGCCACCCTGTTGGCGAGCCGTGTCGTAGCCTCGCTGTCGGCTTGCCCCTTGACAAGGTCGACCAGGAAATCGCCGCGCGCATATTGTTCGACATCGGCGACGTCGCTGCGCGTCACCGGCCCCTTTCTCTGGCGCGCGACCGCCGCCATGGTCGGAAGGCTCGCGACATATTGCAGCAGGCTCGTGCCCTGGAATTCGCGGAAATCGAGCAGCGGCGAAAGCAGGATCAATCCCTTTACGCCGACGCCCTGCTCGGTCTGCAGATTATGCACGATCTTCGGCCCGCGGATGCCGCCATAGCTTTCGCCCACGACATATTTCGGCGACAGCAGCCGCTCATGCTTCTCGAGCCAGCGGCGGATCACCAGCGCGACCGCATTGACATCGCCGTCGACCGAGAAGAAGCGCTTGCGCACGTCGTCTCCGGTCGCGACAAAACGGCTATAGCCGGTGTCGACGGGATCGATGAAGACGAGGTCGGTGAAGTCGAGCCAGGTTTCCGCATTCGGCACCAGCTCGGGCGACGCCGACGACACCGCCCCCTCGCCGCCCAGCGCAATCCGCCACGGTCCGGCGCTGCCGAGCTGCAGCCAGGCCGACGATGCGCCCGGCCCGCCGTTGAACAGGAAGGTGACCGGGCGATTCGCCCGATCGGTGCCGTCGAGCTGATAGGAGGTATAGGCGATATCGGCCTGCGGCTCGCCCTTCTGGTCGAACAGGCGGATCGAGCCGGCGGTAGCCGTGAACTCCAAGGTACGTCCGGGCAGCGCCAGCGTCTGCTTGGTCGTGGTATCAGGCGGCAAGCGGTGCTGCTCGGACGCCGAGGGTGGATTGGCTGCCGCACTGCGGTCTCCGCCGCCCTTCCGACCGGCCGGCGCCTCTGTCGTCGGCGAAGCCGACGGTGCTGACGGTTTGGGGGCGTCGCCCGCGTCCTGCGCCCACGCGCCGCTCACGACCGAAAATGCGAGCAGCGCGACCATCATCCGCGTGCGCGCAGTGCGCTCTGTTCTGACCCGGCTTGTCATGTCCCACTTCCCTGTAGCCCGGGCGGAGCGCAGCGCAACCCGGGACGTCTGCGTCAGCATTAAGAGCGGCCCCGGGTTACGCTTCGCTTCACCCGGGCTACGACGTGAAATTGCGGCCGCTTCCATCGTGCGTGCAGCTACACAACCCGAGGAATTGTGTGGAAATCACAATCGCGCCAGCCGGTTTGCATCGCGATGAATGCGACACGCCTGCGACAATACGCGCCGATCAGGTTGTCCGCGGCGACAATTGAGTGATATCCGTCACATCCACAAGGTTGCCAACCCAACTATTCGCTTCCGGAGAACCAAACCGGCGCCAGCGCGACTAACCAAATTCTACCGTTTGAGAGGTTCCCGAAATGAAACGAGCGATAGCTATTTGTGTCGGCCTGTTGGCGCTGGCTTCGCCGGCCGCGGCCGAGTCACCGGTGGCCGTCGTCGAGGACGTGCAAGGGAAGGTCACCGGCGCCGAGTTCATGGATTATGTGGCCCCGAAGACCGTGATCAAGATCGGCGAGAGTAGTTCGATCGTGCTGAGCTACATGACATCCTGCCGGCGCGAGACGATCTCGGGGATCGGCACGGTGATCGTCGGGACCGAGGAGAGCGTCGTGCATCTCGCCGACGTCAAGGCCGAGAAGACCGATTGCGATTCCAACCAGACGCACGCCACGACGCAGGCGACCAGCGCGGTCGCCGCCACCGTGTTGCGCAGCGTCGATGCCAGCAAGGCCGCATTGCCGCAGCCTCAACTCACCCTCTACGGCGCTTCGCCATTCGTGGAGGCAAGCGGACGCGGCACGCTGATCGTGCGGCGCCTGGACATCCCCGGCGAGCGTCAGCAGGTTGATCTCGGCGGCACCCAGCTCAAGGGCAGATTCTTCGATTTCGCCCGGGAGAGCGGTGTATTGGTCCCCGGCGGCCTCTACGTCGCCACCTTCAAGTCGTCGCAGATCGTGTTCCGCGTCGACCCGCAAGCCAAGCCCGGCCCCACGCCAATCGTCGGCCGCCTGCTGCGGATGAATTAGGGTGTGATGATTTCACGTGGGAACGATCGCCGGCACTTCTCCCTCTCCCCGTTCTTGCGGGGAGAGGGTCGGGGTGAGGGGCTGTCTCCACGCGCACGGTGACAGACGTGTTCGCGGAGGCTCCCCCTCACCCGAAATTCAAGCTGCGCTTGAATTTCGACCTCTCCCCGCAAGCGGGGCGAGGTGGAGTCGAGCCCGCCTCTCGATTTGAGAAAAGATCATCACCTCCTTGTCGGGATCAGCGACCTTGAGCATCGGGCGCACCGCGCGCGAGGTGATGACAATCGCCGCGATCGCGCTGGTCTGTGCCGCCATTTCTATCTCGCCCGCACTCAAGCCGATCCAGGGCCTGTCGCTCGACATCCTGACCGCGCTGCGCTGGAGGATCTTCCAGAGCGCGCCCGACCCTACGGCTTCGCCGGCGGTGGTCGTCGCGATCGACGAGGAAAGCTATCGCGCGGCGCCGTTCAAGGGATCGCCCACGCTGACCTGGACCGGCGAGATTGGCCGCGTGCTCGGCGCCATCATCGATGGCGGTGCCAAGGTCGTCGGCTTCGACCTGGTGATCCCGACCTCGATCGAGCTGTCGCAAATTCCGTTCAGCGACGGCGTGCTGGGCGAGAAGGTGCGCGGCTTCGATCGCGACTTCCTGCGCGCGCTCGCCTCCGCCTCGACGTCCGGCAAGGTCGTGCTCGGCGAAATCCTGCGCGGTGATCAGCCGATCCTCCCCTCTCCCGGCCAGCGCGTCGCCGTTCGCCAGCAGCAGAATATCCGCCCGCTCAACGTCCATACCGACAACGACGACACGGTGCGGCGGGTGCCGCTGACCTTTGTCGTCGGCGACGCAAGGATTTCCGGCATGGCGCTCGAACTGGCATCGCGGGCGCTTGGCGCGACGCCCGACAGCGACGCCAGTGGCAACGTGACGCTCGCCGGTTACCGGATTCCGAGCCCGGTGCCGAACACGATGACGCTGAACTTTGCCGGCGGCGCGGACAACATCCCGACCTTCTCCTTCGCCGACCTGCGCGCCTGCGCGGCCAAGGGTGAGAAGGATTATTTCCGGCGCTGGTTCGACGGCAAGGTCGTCCTGATCGGCACCGTGCTCGACATCGAAGACCGCCAGGCGACATCCAAACGATTTGCCACCGGAGGCGACGGGAAACACCCTGTGCCGCGCTGCGCGCCCGACGCCAGTCCGCCGGCCGCGCCGAGCATCGCGCGCAGCACGATCGCGGGCGTCTATATCCACGCCACTGCCGTCAACAACCTGATCACCCGCAACGCGGCGAGCGAGCCCGGCCGGCTACTGACGTTCCTGATCGCCTTTGTGTTTGCCGCGCTGGCCGCGACGGCGGCACGCCTATTCAGGCCATTCACCGCCGTCCTCTCCTTCGCAGCCGTGAGCGCGCTCGGGCTTGTCGCCGCCACCTTCGCCTTTACCCACGCGTTGGCGCTCCCGCTGGTCGAGCCGTTCGCCGCAGGCACGGCTGCGCTCGCGGCGATGGTCGGCCTTCGCTTCGCCGTCACCGATCGCGACCGCAGGCTGCTGCAGAAGAGCTTTGCGCTCTATCTCGCCCCACATGTCATCAACCGCATGCTGTCGTCGAAGAAATTGCCGGAGCTCGGCGGCGAGGCGCGCGAGGTCACGGTGTTCTTCTCCGACCTCGCGGGCTTTTCCGCGATCGCGGAAAACATGCCGCCGGACCGGCTGATGTCGCTGATGAACGAATATCTTTCCGACATGACCGACGTCATCGAGGCCAATGGCGGTTACGTCGACAAATATATCGGCGATTCCATCGTCGCGGTGTTCGGCGCGCCCGCCGACGATCCTGACCATGCTGCGAACGCGGCACGCGCGGCGCTCGACTGCTGCGCACGCCTCGCCGAACTTAACGCCACCTCGCCGGTCTTCCGCGACCATCCGCTCGCGCAGCGCATCGGCATCAATTCCGGCGAGGCGCTGGTCGGCAATTTCGGATCGCGGCGGCGCTTCAATTATTCTGTCATGAGCGATGCGGTGAACCTTGCCTCGCGGCTCGAAGGCGCCAACAAGTTCTACGGCACCACCATCATCGCCTCGGATGCGACGGTGGCGCTCGCCGGCAGCGGTTTTGCCTGGCGCGAGCTCGACGAAGTCCGCGTCAAGGGACGCAATCAAGCGCTGAAGATCTATGAACTGGTGGCGCGGTCAGATGCGCTGTCGAAAGCGCAGCAGTCGCTGATCAAGACTTATGGCGAAGGACTCACGCATTGGCGCGCCGGCGACTTCCACCTCGCCACGGAGGCTTTCAACCGCGCGGCCGCAACCGACAAGCCGGCCGCCCTGTTTCGCGAGCGCGCCGAGCAGACGGCCGCGCAGCCGCCGGGCGGGGACTGGGAGCCGATCCGCACGCTGCAGGAGAAGTGAAGTACCGTAGCCCGGGTGGAGCGCAGCGCAACCCGGGTCCGCTCGTTAACGTGGATACAGATGTCCCGGGTTTACGCTTCGCTCCACCCGGGCTAAGCGGGCGCTCACCTCTCCAGCTTGCAGGGGGTCGGGCGGACCGACCATTACGGAATTGTGTCGGGCAGCCGCCGGACCTAGCCCTAAATGCCGGTCTTCTGATCTCGACAAGCGCGGCCAAGCTGTATAGACGGGCGCGGCGCGGAACCGCGCGCCATCAGAGCCGAGCTTGTCGTGCAATGACCCGTCCCGAGCGATACGAGAAGATCGCCTTCGTCGCCAGCAGTGGCACCGAGGCGCAGGCGGCGCTGGCGCAACTGACCGCGCTCTACGGCAATTGCGATGCGGCGGACGCCGACGTCGTGGTCGCGCTCGGCGGCGACGGCTTGATGCTGCAGACCCTGCACGCCAACATGCGCTCGGGGAAACCGATCTATGGCATGCATCGCGGCACCGTCGGCTTCCTGATGAACGAATACTCGACCCACAATCTGCGCGAACGGCTGGCTGCGTCGCGGGAATCCCTGATCAGCCCGCTTTTGATGCGCGCCACCGACATCCACGGCGCGGTGCATCTGCATCACGCCATCAACGAGGTCGCGCTGTTCCGCCAGACCTACCAGGCGGCGCGCCTGCGCATCCTGATCGACGAGCACGAGCGGATGCCGGAACTGATCGCCGACGGCATCCTGGTCGCCACCCCCGCCGGCTCGACCGCCTATAACCTCTCGGTGCAGGGACCGATCGTCCCGATCAACGCCGCCCTGCTCGCGCTGACCCCGATCAGCGCCTTCCGCCCGCGGCGCTGGCGCGGCGCGCTGTTGCCGAATTCGGCATTCGTCGTGATCGAGGTGCTCGAGGAGGCCAAGCGCCCGGTGGCGGCGGTCGCCGACCATGACGAAGTGCGCGACGTCAGCCGCGTCGAGGTGCTGACCGACAAGACCATCTCGATACGCATGCTGTTCGATCCCGGCCACAGCCTGGAAGAGCGCATCCTGCGCGAGCAGTTCGGGTATTGATGCTGTCGTCCCGGCCTTGACCGGGACGACGAATATCCCCCGCGCAACCTTTCCTTAACCGCCACAGCGATATGGTTAACGGTGGGTAATGCCGTTTGGGCCGGGCGGGACATGTATCGCATCGATTTCAACAAGCTGCGGTTTCTGATCTGCGACGACAATCCGCACATGCGCCGCATCCTGCGGACGCTCTTGCATTCGTTCGGCGCGCGCGAAGTCTACGAGGCGGAAGACGGCGCCACCGCGCTCGAAATGTATACCCACTACGTTCCCGACATCGTCATCACCGACTGGTCGATGCCGATCTTCGACGGGCTCGAGCTCGCGCAGATGATCCGGCAGCCGGAATCCAACGCCAATCCCTATGCGCCGATCATCATGCTGACCGCGCATTCGGAGAAGCGCCGCGTGACGGTGGCGCGCGATGCCGGCGTCACCGAATTCCTGGCCAAGCCGATCTCGGCCAAGGGACTCTACCAGCGCATCCTCAATGTCGTTGCCAACCCCCGCCCCTTCATCAAGACCAAGACCTATTTCGGCCCGGACCGCCGCCGCAACACCAGCGCCACCTATATCGGGCCCGAGCGCCGCGTCGGCGGCGAGATGGAAGTGATGCAACAGCCGTCGCTGCTCGATAAGGCGCGTTCCAGCATCTAGCCGGTATCAAGGAGGTCGTCATGGCGAAAGAGAAACCGGGTACGCTGGAGATCAAGACCTTCGCCACGCACCATGTGATCACGCCGCCCAACCCGCTGCGCAAGGTACTGCGCCGCATCCCTCCCGACATCGATCACGATGATCCCGTCGCGCGCGCCGAGCAGGCGCTTGCGGATCTCTCCGGCGAATTCAAGCAGTGGATGACGATCGAGGCCGACCGGCTGTCGGCCGCGCATGCCATTGTGCTGCGCCACGGCTTCTCGCACGAGACGCGCGAAGAGCTGTTCCGCGCCGCCCATGACATCAAGGGCGACGCCGCGACCTTCGGCTTCCCCTCCGCCGGCGCCGCCGCCGAAAGCCTGTGCCGTATCATCGAGCACGCCCCCGAGCTCGACCAGGTGCCGCCGGAGCTGATCACCCACCACATCAACGCGATCCAGGCGATCGTGCGCGAGCGCACCAAGCTCGACACCGCCGTGATGGCAAGCGCGCTGAGCAGCCAGCTCCGCGGCATCGCCGATGAATTCCTGCTCAAGGTCAACCGCGACCGCCCCGAACATCTCGAAGCCATCCTCGCGCCGAGCATCGCACCGGCGGAGTGATGACGGCGTAGGGCGGGCAAAGCGCAGCGTGCCCACCATCGCGAGCGGAGTGTTGATGGTGGGCACGCTGCGCTTTGCCCACCCTACGCGGTTCGTTGCCGTCCCCGTCAGTCCGGGATGCGCCGCCAGGCGCAGGCCCGGAATCCATTGGGCCGCATGCGCAGGCGGCGAAATGGATTCCGGGTTCGAGGCTGTCGCATCGCCCGGAATGACGACGTGTGTTGCGGCGGCGGTTTTTCTTACGCAGCGATCAAATCGTGCTCGAGCGGTGTGAGCGCTTCTTCCGCGACCAGTTCTTCGCAGAAGACGCGCGCTTCCTCGCGCGCGGATTCGGTGGCGAAGCGGCGGAGCAGGATCAACAGCGGCTCGGCGGCCTGCCGATCGGTCTCGCAATGGGTCAGCACGCGCTCGACCATGCGGCGACGCAACCTGACCGCGCCGTCGATGCTGCCGACATAGCCGGCCTCATGACTTGCCTCGAGCGCGGCACGGAAGGCGGCGAAGGTGGATTCCGGCAGGCCCGCGCGGATCAGCAGCGCGTCGAGACTGGCGGCGCCGCGGTCATGCAACAGCGCGGCGATGCGCGCCTGCGGCAGGCCGGAGAGTTCGGCGAGCGCTGCGTGGAACAGCTCGAGATTGCCCGAGAGCAGCGCGCGCAGGATCAATCCGGCGGTGAGTTGTCCGGTGGTGCGCAGATGCGCGACGAGCCCGCGCATCTCCTCGCCGCGAGAACGCGCCGCGATGTGGACGGTCGAGCGCTCGCACGCTTCGCTGGCAATGCGCCCTGCCCGGTCGGCGGAGAGCCAGTTGCGGGCGACCACGAATTGCGCCAGCGTCTCCGAGAGCTTTGCCACCAGCGCCATGCGGGTCGCGGCCGGCAGGCCTTCCAGCACCAGCATCGCCTCCCGGATCGCGGCGAGATGGCCGTGCCGCTCGACGATGCGGTCCCAGGAGAACGGTGCGAGTTCCGCATTCGCGTTCTCGATCAATTCGAGCGCTGCGGCGGCGCAGCCGACTTCGGCGATCGCCGCACCGACGGACGCGGGCAGATTGATCCGCCGCGCGATCGCGCATTGCATCTCGTTGTTGCCTGTCGCGACAATGTCGACGAGGTCGGCATCGATCAGGAGCGGCGAATGTTCCAGCACCGGCAGCGCGATTCCGGGCTGGTCGACCGCGAGCGCCTGCACGATGGCCGCCGGCGCCTCGGCGCTGCGCGCAAACACCTCGGCCATCGCCTGCCGCACCAGCGGTGACGGATCGTCGAGCAGCATCAACAACGCGCCCTCGGCGGCGATGCGGTCGTCCTCGGAAAGGTCTGAAATCAACCAGGCCCGCGCCAGTGCCCGGGTGGCCTCGGCCCGCTCCCCTGCCGGAGCGGTCCTGATCCAATTAATGAACTGCCGAACGATCATGGTCCTTCCGGCTTACGCAACGAAACGGCACGGTGATGCAGTGCCAACGTAACAAAAGATAAACCATGACGCTTAACAAAGGGTTCACCATAACTCTTTGGGTTTATTGACGTTTCGTTAATGGAGGAAGGCTGCGCTTGCCCCAGCCACAGACCTCATCCTGAGGAGCGGCAGACGTGCGCGGCGTCGGATCAGCCCGAGAACGTGCCGTTGCGGTCGCTGAAGAGGTCGAGACGGCCGGGAGGCCGGACTTCGGGAGTCTGGCTCGAGAGCGAGGCGGTCGCGACCTGTGAGGGGCGGCCCCATAATTCCTGCACGGTGGGCGAAATCGGCTCGGCGCGGTCGCCGGCCTGGAACAGCGAGCGGAACATTGGATCGCCCGGAGTGGACGCCGTTTGCGTGGCGGCCACCGGCGACACTGCGCGCGCATCCGGGAAGCTCGAGAGATAGGCGGCGTTGTCGATCGCGAGCGGCGTGGTGGGCGCGGCGCTCGCGATCTCGCCGCCGGCAGCAGTGAAAGCCGTGCGGGTGTCGCTGGAGCTGGCGGCGCCGGCATAGCGCGCGCTCAGCACCGAATAGACTTCCGACACGCTGCGGGCGCGTCCCGAACCGTCGTAGAAGATCGAACTGTTGGCAGCGGCCGCCTTCGGAAACATCTGCGCGGCACTGGCGTTCGGATTGCCCTCGGCGCTCGAGATCAGTTTCGCTGCGCCGCCGACGCCCATGAAATGCGCCATGTAGAGCTCGGCATCGCTCGGACGACGGCCGATGCTGCCCGTGAGCTTGAAGCTGTTGGATTGCGTCAGCACGCCGGCCATCGCGGACGCGGCGTCCGGATCGTCGCGCAATCGCATGATCGCCGCCCGCGCCTGGGGGTCGCTGACCGAATAGCTGCCGTCGGAATTCTTCGTGATGGCGTCGGCATATTTCCCGTAGCCGAGCTGATCCCCCGCCTCCTTCACCGTGCCGAGCCAGGTCTGGTCGATGAATTGAAACAGCCCGCGCGCGGACGAGGTCGATGCGGAAGCGCGCGGGTTGAAGTTGGATTCCATCTTGGCGGTCGTGAGCAGGTATTGAAAGCTCGTGCCGGTGGTGGACGCGGCCTGCTTGATCGAGCCCGCGATCTTCGCGCGCGTCGGGTCGACACCTGCCGCAGCCCCGGCGTTGAATATATCGACCGCCATCGATTGATGCCCCGCTCCTCGCGAAACGCTCGCGTGGGCTTCATGAACGCCGGTAATCGGCGCAGCTCCCTCCGATACCCTGCGGCAATCATGGTTAATGGGAGGTTAAAGCGGCGGCAGCCGTAGCGGAGCTTACGGCTGCGCCTCATAGTAGCGCGCGACCTGATCGATCTCTTCCGCGGTCATCTGGCGGGCGATATTGCGCATCTGCTCGCTGATGTCGTTGCGGCGGGTGCCCGATGCGAAGGCCTGCAACTGCGCCTTGATATAGACGGCGGACTGGCCGCCGAGCCAGGGGCTGCCGGCCTTGATGTCGATCTCGCCATGGCAGGAGCCGCAGGGCGGGATGTTGCGCATCGGCGCGCCCGTCACCACGATCGCAGGCGCCGGCAGGTTCGGATTGACCTGGCTGGAGGGCACGCGCGGCAGATAGGCGTAATAGAGGGCGACATCGCGCATGTCCTGGTCGGCCATGTTGGCCGCGAACGGGCTCATGACGACGTTGACCCGCGCCCCGGTCTTGAAGTCGTTCAACTCCTTGTACGTCACCGCGGCGTACTGCCCGGCGAGGTTCGGCGAGTTCGCGTCGCTCACGCCCTGCGGCCCGTGGCAGATCGCACAGCGCTGCGCCAGGGTCGCGCCACGGCCGATCGAAACCTGGTCCTGCCGTGTCAGCATTTCCGGCGTGACCACGACATTCGACGTCTTGAACGCAGGCGGGACCGCCGCGGCTGGCCTCGGCAGGTTGGGCACGCCGGCTGCGCTGCAGATCGCGTCCCAGATGCCGGCAAGCTTCAGATTGGGCTGCAGCAGCGGCAGCCAGATCAATCCCACGATCGCGGACAGCACCGCGATGGCGGCGGTGACGCCGACGCTGATGCTGAACCAGGGATTGCGCGGCGAATAGAGCTCGTCCTCGCTCATCTGCTAGCTCCGACATAAACGGCAGGCACGCTGGTATTCTTCACGGCCATCAGTTGGCCGATCGGGTAGCCGTAATTGACGATCGTCAGCCCGATCATCAGCGCCAGCCACAATCCAAAGCTGTTGAGCGCAACCGGAATGCGCGCAGGCATGTGCAAGGGGATAGCGAAGCTATAGGCACCCGCCTCGCCTCTCGGCGCGAACTGGCCGCGGATCAGCACGATCAGGAACAGGATGCCTGACGTCAGCAGGATCAATCCGCCGAACGCCGAGATCACCACCGAGAAAGCCTGCGGCGCGATCGCGGGATTGGCATAGTCATAGAACGCCATGCGGCGGGGCATGCCGAGGATGCCGACATAGTGCCAGGGGAACGTGGTGACGATCATGCCGATGAACCACAGCCAGAGCTGGGTGCGCATCATCCCGTAACTATCCAGCGTACGGCCGGTCAAATGCGGCCACAGGTCATAGGCGATGGCGAAATACATGATCACGATGGCGCCGCCGAATATCAGGTGAAAGTGGCCGGTGATCCATTGCGTGTTGTGGATGCTGGTATTGAGCTGATAGCTCATGTTGATGAGCCCGCCGGCGCCGCCGAAGCCAAGCATGACCAGCGACAGCGCGGTCGCGAGCATGATCGGATTCTTCCACGGCAGCGCGCCAATCCAGCCGAACGCGCCCCTGCCCCCGCGCAGCCGGCTCGCGATCTCGGCCGAGGCGCAGATCGTGAACACCGTGAGCAGCGTCGGCAGCGCGACGAGACCGGTGAACACCGATTGCATGAACTTGAAGCCGGCGCCGACCTGCGGATCGGCAAACAGATGATGCACGCCGATCGGCATCGCGACCACGACGAACATGATGAAGGCGACCCGCCCCATCGCGTCGCTGTAGAGCCGGCCGCCGATCGCGCGCGGGAAGATGGTGTAATAGGCGATGTAGGTCGGGATCAGCCAGAAATAGACGATGGCGTGCAATGTCCAGGAGAAGAATACGCGGGCCAATCCAGCGTCGATGGTGGTGGTGAGCCCAAGCGCGGTCGGAATGATCTGGAAAATGAGCTCGAGCGCGGCGCCAACCGCGGTCCAGCCCCAGAGAAGGGAGCCCGCGACATTGGCGAACATCGCGAGCGGCACCGGCTTGTCCCTGTTGTCGCGCTTCCAGACCGCGAGATTGATCGACATCAGCGCGACCCAGATCCATGAACCGACCACGACCAGGACCACGCCGATGTAATAGAAGGCATTGCCGATCATCGGCGGATAGAAGGTATAGAGCACCGACGCCAGTCCGAGCGAGACCGGGATCATCGCGACCACGCTGCCGATAGCGACCAGCGCGATACCGGCCCAGGCCCAGCGCCGCCCGACCAGCGGCCGCTCCAGCGCTGCTTCGCTGATGGCGTAGCCAAAGCCCATCGCAACCAGGGTCGGGAAGACATAGCCCATCACCGTGCCGTGCGCGGTAACCGAGCGATAATAGAATTCCGGATTGAAGTGCCAGACGTTTAGCGGGCTGCGCTCGAACATCTGCCAGGCGCCGAGCACCAGCGCCGCGCCGAACACGATGAAGGCGAGCCAGAAATGCGCCAGGATCAGCCGCTTGTTAATCAACACAGGTGAGCCTCCGTTTGCTCGCCGCCATGTTGCGGAACGTAGTCTGGTCGACCACCTTGACCTTGCCCCACATGCCCTGATGACCGATGCCGCAGAATTCCTGGCAGGGCATCATGTGTTCGCCCGGCGCCTTGAAGCTGATCGGCAGATCCGAGACATAGCCCGGCACCAGCATGGTGTTGATGTTGGTGCCCTCGATCAGGAAGCCGTGCACGACGTCGGCGCTGGTGGCGCGGATGGTGATCGGCGTTTCCGCCGGCACCACGAGGCATTGCGGCGTGAATGAATATTGCTGCCCGATCGCGCGCACCGTGACGGAGCCATCGGCCTCCAGCACGCTGCCGAGGTTGCTTTCGACGAATTCGCCGGAAAGGTGCAAGGTCGTGGGATCGGCGGTCTCGACGCGGCCCTGCGGCATCGTTGTATGGTAGATGCCGAAGAAGGCGGCCAATCCGACGAGCACGCCGATGATCACGATCGACAGCGTTGCCCAGCGCCGCTCGATGCGCGCGGCAACCGCCTCGCCGAGACCAGGCGCACCGTGACTAAGATCGGTCTCACTGGTCACGATCAGGCGCTCCGCGGCAGGAAGACGAAGAGATAGAAGGCGAACCATAAAGCGACGACGATTGCGGTCGCGATGCCCGCCACCGCAATCGCCCCGCCGGGACCTGCGCGCACGATCGCGTCCACCGCCTCGTCATCGGAATGCTGCGCCGGCCCTTGCGAAGATGAATCCGTCATGGCGCGCCCCTTCTCCAGATCATGCTCTACTTCAGCGTGGCCGTGCGCAATTCGTTGGCCTGGCGCGCCGACACCGGCGCGCCGCGATTGCCCCAGGACGTCCTGATGTAAGTGACGACGGCGGCGACCTCATCGTCGGAGAGGCGCTGCGCGAAGGGCGGCATGCCATAGGGCATCGGGTTGCCCGCGGTGCCCGGCGGATAGCCGCCATTGAGCACCATGCGGATGGCATTCACCGCCGAGGCCATCTGGATCGACTGATTGCCGGCGAGCGGCGGATAATGCGGCGGCATGCCGAGCCCGGTCGCGCCATGGCAGCTTGCGCAGTCGCGGTCATAGATCTGCTTGCCGAGCGAGAGCAGAAGGCTGCTCTCGGCCGACGGTATCGCCGGCGGCGGCTTGTCCGGCGAGCTGCCCTGCGCGAGGCCCTTCAGGTAGACCGCCATCGCGCGGATATCCTCGTCGTTGAGATATTGCAGGCTGTTGTAGACGACTTCCGCCATCGGCCCGTAGACCGCGCCGCGGGTGGAGACGCCGGTGCGCAGATAATCGACGATCTCCTGGATGCTCCAGTCGCCCAGCCCCGCTTCCTTGTTCGAGGTGAGCGACGGCGCGTACCAGTACTGCATCGGAATCAGGCCGCCCTCGAACGCCTGCGATTCCGAGCTGCCGCCGAGCGCGTTGATCGCGGTGTGGCACATGCCGCAATGGCCGAGGCCTTCGACCAGATAGGCGCCCCTGTTCCATTCCGCCGACTTCGTCGGGTCGGGCTTGAACTCGCCCTCGTTGAAGAACAGCGTGCGCCAGCCGATGATCAGCGAGCGGTTGTTGAAGGGAAAGGTCAATTCATGCGGCTTGTTGACCTGCTTCACCGGCGGGACCGAACGCAAAAAGGCGTAGATCGCATCGGAGTCCTCGCGCGTCACCTTGGTGTAGGAGCCGAACGGCATCGCGGGATAGACGAGGCCGCCGTCGGGGAAGCGGCCATCATGCATCATCCGGTAGAACTGGTCCGAGGTCCAGGTGCCGATGCCGGTCTGCGGATCGGGCGTGATGTTGGAGGTGTAGAGCGTGCCGAACGGCGTCTTCATCGGCAGGCCGCCGGCAAAGGTCTTGCCTTCGCGCGCGGTGTGGCAGGCGATGCAGTCGCCGGCGCGGGCGAGATATTCGCCCCGCTTGAGCAACTCGGCATTGGCTGGCGGGTTCTGCTGCGCACTTGCCGGCGTTACGCCGGCGAAGCACAGCGCCAGAAGGAGAATCAGCTTGGTTGAGAGGCGTTGCATCGGCGAGCTCCCTTCAACGCGGCTCGCTGCCGCATGCAAGCGGCATCGGCAGGCTGCCTTGCGGCGCGAACGACGGATCTGCCGGCGCCGGACGCGATGAGAGATAAGCGGCGACCGCCTTGACGTCGTCCTCGGTGAGAAGGCTTGCGACAATCTGCATGCAGTCCGGGGCCGCCGCGGTGCGGGTGCCGTAGCGCCAGCCGCCGAGTTGGGCGCTGATATAGCTTGCGCGCAAGCCGAGCAGACCGGGAATCGCGGGCTCCATGCCGCCGAAGCTCGGGCCGTGGCAGCTTGCGCAGGGCGGAATGCCGCGCTGCGCATCGCCGTTCTTCACGATCGATTCGCCACGCGCGAGTATAGCGTCGCTGACGGTCGGGATCGCAGGCTCCGGGAATGGCGGCCGCAACGATGCGAAATATTCGGCCATCTTCTTCAGGTAGTCGTCGGGCAGGAATTCCAGGAGATAGTTCATCGGCGGATATTTGCGCCGGCCATCCCTGAAGGCCACGAGCTGATTATAGAGATAGCCCGCCGGCTTGCCGGCAAGACGCGGGAAATAGACGTCGCTCGTGCCCTCGCCTTGCGCACCGTGACAGGACGCGCAGGCCAGCACGCGTGCGGCCATGGTGTCGGGCGCGCGCTCCGGCGTCTGCGCCTGCGCGGGAAGGAATGGCAGCGCGAAAAAGACAAAACACAATCGGATTAGAGAAAAACGACGCGCCACCGTTTCGACTCCACCTCGACCACGGGTGGGAATTTTTGCACATCATGTTGACGGTGGCAACGCAGCTCACGCGCGCTGCGCCGCGTCATCTGCACAACGGAAATTGAGTCTATTTGCGATAGACTTTGTCGGGATCGAACAGGCGATCGGCATCAACGAATGACAGTGCTGTGTCACCGTCGTCATGCGTGACCGCGCGATAGAAGCAGGAGCGGCGGCCGGTATGGCAGGCCGCGCCGGTCTGCTCGACGCGGATCCAGATCGCGTCCTGGTCACAATCCGTTCGCATCTCGATCACACGCTGTGTCTGGCCGGAGCTTTCGCCCTTGCGCCAGAGCGCATTGCGCGAGCGGCTGAAATACCAGGCCTCGCCGCTCGCGATCGTCTTGCGCAGCGCTTCGTCGTTCATATGCGCGACCATCAGTACGTCGCCATTGGCGGCGTCGGTCGCGACGCAGGTCACGAGCCCGGACGCGTCGAATTTGGGCTGGAATGCCAGCCCTTCCTCGCGGTCGTGATCATGTGCTGACACGGGATAAGCCTCGCAATGTTGTGCGAGGTTACCGGGTCGGTCCTCGCACCAGGGACAGGAAACGCTGCTGCTCCGCCGGATTGTCGCGGAACATGCCGGTGAAGCGGCTGGTGAAGGTCGACGCGCCATGCTTGGCGACCCCGCGCACCGACATGCAGGTATGCTCCGCCTCGATCAGGACGGCAACGCCGCGGGGTTTGAGGATCTCGTCGATCGCAGCCGCGATCTGGGCGGTCAGATGCTCCTGCGTCTGCAGCCGGCGGGCAAAGATGTCGGTGAGCCGGGCGAGCTTGGACAGGCCCACCACCCGCTCGACCGGGGTATATGCAATATGTGCCTTGCCGTAGAACGGCATCATGTGGTGCTCGCACTGCGAGGTGAACTCGATGTCGCGAACCAGCACGAAATCGTCGTAGCCGGCGGTCTCGCCAAAGGTGCGGTCGAGCACCTCGGCCGGGCACTGGTGATAGCCCTGGTAAAGCTCGTCAAAGGCCTCGACGACGCGTCGCGGCGTGTCCAGGAGGCCCTCGCGATCCGGATCCTCGCCGATATAGCTCAGCAGCGTCAGAACCGCCTGCTCGGCTTCAGCCCGCGACGGGCGCGGCTGGTCGGCGCGGACGGCGGCGGCAAGGAATTCGGACGGATCGAGCTCGGCCGGCCGGGTTTCGACCACCCGAGTTTCAACCTTTTTGGGCTCGTTGCTCTTGGCAGGGCGGATCGATTTGATTGCAGCGTCCATTCGACGTCTCTCCGTTCGACCGGTCCCCTTTTCGGACCGGGTGTGTCACCGGGCAGACGAGGCGGCCTGATGCCGCCGGACGCCTGGAGTCCCCTGAGCATGATGCCATTTCGTCGAAATGTCATCCTGCTCCATATCTTGTTTGAGCATGATCTCTTCGGAAAACCGGTATCCACTTTTCCGGATCATGCTGTAACACCGGCAGCATAGCATTGGCTTCTGAACTGGCCCGCGCCGGTGGCATGGCCGGACTGTATTTCGGCCGATACCGCCCATATATAGGGCCATGAAACCCTGCCGCCAAGGGCGCCCATGCCCCTCTGCCCACGAGCTTTATTCGCATGCTGAATGACATCTACAACAAGCGGATCATCGAACTGGCCGGGAATATTCCGCGTCTCGGACGCCTTCCCGACCCCGATGCCAGCGCCACCGCGCATTCGAAACTCTGCGGCTCGACCGTGAAGGTCGACCTCAAGATGGACGGCCCCGTCGTCACCGACTTCGCCCATGACGTCAAAGCCTGCGCGCTGGGGCAGGCCTCCTCCTCGATCATGGCAAGTCACGTGGTGGGCTCGACCGCCGATGAACTGCGCGACTTGCGCGAGACCGTGCGCAAGATGCTCAAGGAAAACGGCAAGCCCCCGGAAGACGGCAAATGGGCCGAGATCGCCCTGCTCGAGCCGGTGCGCGACTACAAGGCCCGCCACGCCTCCACCATGCTGACGTTTGATGCCGTGGTTGATGCGATCGGCCAGATCGAGGCGAAGGCCAAGCAGCCGGCGTAGGCCGCGCCCGTCCCCTCCCGTCATTGCGAGCGGAGCGAAGCAATGACGGGGAAAATGACGGCGTCACTTCGCCGGCTGGACCGGGGGCGGCGTGGCGGTGCTGCCGGTGGGAACCAGGGCTTCCGCGGTCTTGGTCGATGTCGACCTCGCGGGGTGTGCCGTCGTCTCGCCGTCAGCCACGCTCGTGGCGAAACGGTCCTGCGTCGCTTTCGACTTCGCCTCCGCGACCGGGACGGTGGCCGCATTGTCCTGCGGCGGCAACACGTCGGCGACCTGCTCGGTGGTGGTGAGATTGGTCAGCCGCAACTCGTCGCGCGACAGTTCGTGCAGTTCTTCCCAGGGGGGAACGCTCAGCGCCAGCGACAACAGGTCGCCTGCGCCGCCCATGTCGAAAGTGTACTTCGCGAGCCGGCCGATATCGCGCTCCACGATCATCATGTCCTGCGCGGTGTAGTTCGCGGCGCGCGCATCGTCGGCGCGGTCGCCCATCCAGATCTGGTGAACGCGGACATGCGCGTCTTCCGGCACGTAACGGGTCTTGCCGGACAACAGCAGGAACACGCACATCGACTCGCAATAGGCTTCCGGCCTGACGCTGGCGCGCTGGCCCTGCGACGTCTGGTTGATGACGGTCATACCGACAGTGGTCAATGCGCCCAGGCCGCGGAAGCGGCGGCCGAGCGTGATGGCGTCGTTGACTGATCCGCCGCTGGAATCGAGCACGATGGTGGCGCCGCCGAGCTGGCGGCCGCGGGCGAACTCATCGAAGTCGCGCGGGCTGTCGGCGGTGATGATGCCGACGGCGGATACCCAGCCCCTGCAATTGGGCTCGCAGGCCACCCAACTGAACCGCATCGGTGTCTTGCGTTGTTCCAGGCTGGCGCCGGCGCGGGCCGAATTGCCCAGCGTCGTGACCGAGCCAGGTAGTGTGATGCAAAAGGCGGCGGCGCCGAGGAGTGCCAGACCGCGAAGACGAAGCGACGTCACGAGCCTCAATTTGGTTCCTTCCCCCAAGCCCTATGGATGAGCGGTGGCAACGGCCCCATCGCAACGTGACAAGATGGTGTCATCGAAGCATTATCAAAACGGTAACCGTACTGACCTGTGCCGTCCATAGGACCTTCGCTGCAGCGCCGCCCGTGCGGTGCGATAGTTGCGAACTGTGGCGTAAATATCTGCAAGAACTAAGTTCCTTGCTTAGGAACCCCCGCAAGACTACGTAAGTTTGCGGTATGACGCCCATGGAACATCGAACGTCACCTCAATTTCAATGCACGGACTGTGCCAATGCAGCACGGCGGCTGCCGCGCAATCTCGGTCGCGCGCTGATCTGGATCTACCGGCATACGCTGTCGCCGCTGGTCGGCTACAACTGCCGGCATCTGCCGACCTGCTCGGTCTATGGCGACGAGGCGATCGAGCGCTTCGGGCTGTGGGCCGGTGGCTGGATGACGCTGGCGCGGCTATTGCGCTGCCATCCCTTCGGCACGTCGGGCATCGACAACGTGCCGGAACAGGCGCCGCCCGGCGCGCGCTGGTATCTGCCGTGGCGCTACGGCCGCTGGCGCGGTGTCAACTCACCGTAGAGGGATCGCCGTCGCCGCCGCGGTGCTTTCACGCCACGCATGCATCGCTGGCGTGCGGGAACTGTGGCGGCAGTGCGGCATTGACTCTTTGCGTCCGCGGGGAGGACACCAATAATGCGCTGGAAAATCAGCCGCCACGGTCATGACCCGCGCCAGATAGATTTGCTGGCGATCATCGCCCTGCTCATTTTGATCGTTTCCGCGTACCTCTATTTCACCCACAAGCCGAACACGCCTGACAACAGCGCCTTCATCGTGCCGAGCCAGAGCGTGCACTGGTGATGCGGCGTGGGTGAATTGGAGCATGATCCGGAAAAGTGGAAACCGGTTTTCCCTCGCGACAAACGCGAAGCGTTTGCGCGGAGATCATGCTCAAACAAAGAGATGAGATCGTGATTCGATTCCGTCTAATCGGATCCATGATCTAGCGCGGCTCACGCAGCCTCGAGCGCCTTGGCAGCTTCGCCGTCGTACACGGGCGTCGCTATCCCGGCCTGTCGGGCTTTGATCTGCAGGGCCAGGATGCGAGAGTAAAATCGCGCGACTCCAACTCCACCGCTGTGAAACCACAACCCTTTCTGTTGCGTGGGCTTCCACATGTTCCGCAGCTCCCCCTGCCACGGGCCGGGATCGCGGCGCGTGCCTGAGCCAAAACCCCACAGCGGGCCGACCCTTTTTGCAGTCTCCGGCGTCAGGATGGGTTCGAACGAGCCGCGCTCGTAGCCGGTTGCGTAGAAGATGATATCAGCGGGAAGTTCGCTCCCGTCGCTGAGAACCACGCTTTCTTCGCGAAGCGCGGTGATGCCGACACCACTTCTCAGCTTTATGCTGCCGTTCGCGACCAGCTCTGATGCACCGACATCGATATAGTAGCCACCGGGATCGCGCAGGACCTGAGGAAACACGCCGCTCTCGTCCTCACCGAAGGTCAATCGAAAGCCGGCGCTCTCCAGTCGCCGGTAGAAGGCCGCGTCTTTCTCCCTCACGTGCTTCACCAGCTTCTGGTGCATGCCCACCACAATGCGCAAGGGGGTTGCGGCGAGCAACAAGTCCGCCAGATCGGTTGCTATACCCTGCGCCTTCGGCTCGCTGCCGTAGAGCCTGGCAAATCCTTCGAGCAACGTCTCCAACCTCATCACGATGGTCGGACTGCGCTGAATCATCGTGACATCAGCGCCATCAGCGAAGAGATCCGCAGCAATATCGTGCGCCGTGGTGCCTGATCCCACCACAACGCACCGGCAGTTCCTGTGATGAGGGTTGCTACGATACAAGCTTGCATGTTGTTGCGGTCCCTTGAACCGCTCCTTGCCGGGTACGTCCGGGATCTTCGGAGTCCCGAATAATCCGGTAGCGAGCACAAGCTGCTCCGGGTTGAGCTCGATCGCGCGGTCGCGGCGTTTGACCTGGAGGCGCCATTTCCCTCGCGCATCATCGTATTCGGCCCCTACGCATTCTGCCCCGGTCATCACGTCGAGTTGCATCACCGACTGATAGGCATCCAACCAGTCGGCGAAGTTCTCCTTCGAGGGATGCAGCGGCCAGTCCTCGGGGTAAGAGAATCCCGGCATCTGATCAAAATATGAGGGAGTGTGCAGCGACAACGCATCGTGGCGATTTCGCCAGGTATCGGACGGTCGTTCGCGGCGATCGATGATCAGCGTCGGGACACCGAGCTTTCGGAGCTGCACGCCCAATCCAAGCCCGCAATGTCCGGCTCCAACAATCACACAGTATGGCTGCGTCGTCGAAGCGGAAATATCGCCGAATCGCTTTTCCTGATGCGCATCTCCGCTATGGCTCATATGGTCAGAGCCCGGCGCTTCTTCGAGGCCTTTCAGCTCCGCCATCGACGTGAGCAATGTCCAGACCTTGCCCTCTCTCAAGCGAATGACTGCTTTGCAGCGAGCGACCTTCGTCTCGAACTCGACGATTCCTTCGACGATGCCATCTTCGAGACGCGCGGGTCTTGTTTGCCGCCATGCCGTGGGTGCCGCACGCGCAAGGCACGTATCCAACATCTGTCGGATTTCGCCATGACCTTCGACAGTGCGCACGTTCCAGGTGAATGCCAGCAGGTCACGCCAGAATGCGTCCGGATGGAACAGGATCAGCAGCGCATCAATGTCTTTCGCCGCTGCAGCGACGTTAAAGAAGCCCAGCCATTTGTTGAATCGGTCGTCGACATCGGCAGCGATCATATCAATCCCTCGGAACTTGAGTGACAGATCACGAACCTGACGAGGCGCGGCTACGAATGGATTACAGGACGCGCGGTCGATCCAGCCAGTGCGTTACGATCGCAACATTCACTTGATGTTGAAGCACGACCGGAGTTCTAGCGCCCAAACCAGAAGAAACCGCCGGGCTGCGAACTGAAGAATGGTGCCGGCTGCCGTGGCGCCCTGGGACGCGGCGGCGGCGCCGGTTTGGGGGCTGGCGCATCCTGGGCCACAGCATCGGCGGTGCCGAAGCCGTCACCCGGCAATTGCACGGCAAGCAGCAGGTTGGTTTCATGTGTGCGCCAGCGATAGCCGATGCCGAAATCGATCGGCTGCGCGCGGTGGAACAGCTCGGCATAGGACTCCTGGTAGCGGCCCGGGAATTCGGCGATCGGGCCGGCATAGCGGCCGAACGGGAAGAAGCGCCAGCGACTCTGGTTGAAATAGACCAGCGGAATCCCGGAATCGTCCTGGATGATGGTGGCGCTGTTCTTGAGGATGAAGTCACGCACAACAGTGAAATTGCCGGCGTGCATGAGATAGGACGCGCTCTTGATCAGGCTGTTGCCGGGCGCAAGCGTCTCGCAGAATTTCAAAAAGCCGCTCGCCTTGACGCCGGAATTGGAGAGATCGGTCGAGAAGTAATAGAGCGTGCGCTCGACGCCATCATTGCCGGCGAAGGTGATGCGTGCGCCGCGCACGGCGCCCTTCCCTGCCCCTTCCGTGCCGACGATGCCGTTCTCGTCGAGCACAACCGGCGCGACGGTGCGGATGGTCTTGCCCGAGCGCGCCAGGAATACATAGAGGATCGGCAAGGTGCCGCTGATCTCGCCCGCGTGCAGGTCGACCTTCATCTTCTTGGTGATGAAGAAGGAGAAGCTCAGGACCGAAGACAGCGAGCGCTCGACATTGTAGAGCGCAGCACCGATGTCGCTGCGCGGCGGCCTTGTCAGATCGGGTACCGAGCCGGTCGGCTCGAGCGCGCTGAGCACATAGGTCGTCGCCTGGGAATAGAAGGCGTCGGCGTAGATGAAGTCGGGCCCGGAGAACATGTAGAACATTGTCGGCCGCGGCGCCGCGAGATTGGCCTCCGCCCAGGCACGGATCTTCGACAACTGGCGCTGCTCGAGCTGCGCAAAGGCCTGGTCGAAGAATCGGGCGTGCTGTTGCCAGGCCGGGTCCCGGGTCAGCGGGACCAGCGGAGAATCCGCTGACGGCATCATCCCGGCAAGGAAGCGCGCGGTATCGTCCACGGTCACGGTGTCGGCGGCACGCGCCGGCAGCGCCGCGAGCATGATGGCGAAAGCGAGCGCGACAACTTTCAATGGCAAGAACATCCTCATTCGCGACCCGATGCTCCGGCAGTCGCCGGACCCGCCGCCCCTTTGCGGAAAACGGCGTAGATCAAAAGGCCGGAAAGCATGATCAAAGTACCAAGCGCCGACTGCAGCGGACGGTCGGTCAACAGATAGTACATCATGAAACCGGTCACGAGCAGGAAAACCGCAGGGGTGACCGGGTATCCCCAGGCGCGGTAAGGCCGCGGCAGGTCGGGACGGGTGATGCGCAGCTTGATCACGGCGAGCACCGTGAAGAACGAGCAGAACAGGAGCGCGAACTGGATGAAGTCGAGCACCGCCTCGAAGCTGCGCGTGAACAGCATCAACGTCGCCACCGCAAGCTGGAACAGGATCGCATAGGCCGGCGCGCCGCTGGTCGAGTGGCGCGCGAAGATCCGCAGCGCGGGGATGTCCTCGCCCATGGTCATCATCACGCGCGGGCCGATCCACATCATCGCGCTGATCGAGGAGATCAGCCCGACACAGATCATGGCGCCGACAATGCGGCCACCGAGCTCGCCGAAGATATAGCTGCCGGAGATCCGGGCGACGTCGATCTGGCCGGCAAGCTGGTCGATCGGCGCGGTGTGCAGGAACACCGCGTTCAGGGCGACATAGAGCACGAGCACGATCAGCGTTCCGGACAGCATCGCACGCGGCAAATTGCGCTCCGGCAGGTGCATCTCGCCGATGATGTAGGTCGCCGCGTTCCAGCCGGAGAACGAATACATCACGAACACCAGGCTGATCGCGAACGGCGCGCTGACGATATGGGAAAGGTCGGCCGAAGTCGGCGCGAACGAGATCGGCTGCGGCGTCGCGATCAAGTATCCGGCGACGAGAAACGCGACGATCAGCACCACCTTCAGGATGGTCGAGACCAATTGGAAGGTCGAGGAGTGCCTGACGCCGGTAAGCTGGATGATCGACACCAGCCACACCACGCCGAGCGCGAGCACAAGCGGCGGCGCGTCCGGCAAGACCGACTTGCCGTATTCGCCGAACGCCATGGCGGCGAGCGCGACCGGCGCGGCGAAGCCGACGGTCGCCGACACCCAGCCGGCGACGAATCCGAACGCCGGGTGATAGGCGCGGCTCAGGAAATTGTACTCGCCGCTCGAGCGCGGAAACATCGCGCCGAGCTCGCCATAGGAAAATACGCCGCACAGCGCGACGATGCCGCCGACGGTCCATAGCAGGAGGATCGAGAAGCCCGACGGGATGTCCTTGACCTGGAAGCCGAGGCTGGTGAAAACGCCGACGCCCACCATGTCGGCGACCACGATGGCCGTGGCCACCAGGACCGAAACGGTCGACCCGCTGCCGGGGAGCGAACCGGACCATGCCGCGCTGCCCGTGTGTGATGCCGCCATATCGGACCGTACCTTCAGCGCCACGCGCTTCGACGATTCCCATCGTGCAGGCGGAAAACGGCCAATTCAAGCAACGTTAACAAGCATCTAACTCTAGCCAAGATTTGGGTATCATAATACCCCATTGTTGCCTTCAAAGGGCCGGCCTTTGTGTAAACACGAGAGGCGACCCACAATCGCGACACGATTGGATGGTCTTCTTGCTACTTCCGGATGGGGAAATTTTCCGGAAGCTTAACGTCACCTAAACACCGGTGCGCTCAGATTCGGCGTTTGCCGGGAGTTCGGGGTAGCGGGTGGATGATCGGGGCAGCGAACCCAACATTCCAGAAGTGTGATCGCGCGGACCGGGCAATGTCCCCGGCCGCGCGATCGCGCTGGCCGAGGTCACCGTGGCGCTGGATCGCGACCGCCTCGCTGCTTCTACCGCTCGCGACCGTGCTGGCTCAATGCGGCAGAGCGCCCAGCGCCTCGGCGCTCGCGGCGAACACGCAAGCGGTTGCGAGCGACACGTTTGTGGATCGCTTCCCAGCACCATCGTTCAAGGAACGCTTCCCGACCGAGCAGGAAAGGCTCGTGCAGCGCCGAGCCGCCGCGCCGACGCCGGCATCCGAGCCGCAGCGTCCCGCGCCGGTCCGGACCGCCTCGCTGACGCCCACGCTCAATCTGCCGAAGCCGAGCGAGCGCGAAGAACTGACCACGCTGGTCAGCATGAGAGCCTCCGCCTTCCCCTATTTCGGCAACAACCCGCGCTCGGATGCGCCGTTCCTCAATGTCACGAACGGCAGCCGCAAGGGCCATCGCAGCTATTCGGGCCGCGTCTATTGGCAGGACGAGACCTACAATGACAGCCGCGTCCTGATGCACGTGCCTGAGAATTTCGACGTCGGTAAGCCGGGCGTGATCGTGGTGTTCTTCCACGGCAATGGCGCAACCCTCGAGCGCGACGTGCGCGACCGCCAATTGGTGCCGCAGCAGATCTCGGACTCCGGCGTCAACGCGGTGCTGCTGGCGCCGCAGATGGCGGTCGATGCCGCCGATTCCAGCGCCGGAAAATTCTGGCAGCCGGGCGGCTTCAAGCGTTTCCTCGACGAATCCACCTCCCACCTCGCCCGCCTCTACGGCGATCCCAAATCGGCGGCAGCCTTCGCCAACATGCCGGTCGTGATCGTCGGCTATAGCGGCGGCTTCCTGCCGACCGCCTGGAGCCTCGATGTCGGTGGCGCAACCGGCCGCGTGCGCGGCGTGGTGCTGCTGGATGCGGTCTATGGCGAACTCGACAAGTTCGCCTCCTGGATCGAGAACAACCGCAGCGGTTTCTTCGTGAGTTCCTACACCCGCTACACCAAGCGGCATGATCAGGAACTGATGACGATGCTCAGGAACAAGGGCATCCGCGTCCGCGAGAGCATGGACGGGCCGTTGCAGCCCGGTAGCGTCGCGTTCGTGCAGACCCCCGACGGCGTCACCCATCGCGATTACGTCACGCTGGCCTGGACCCAGCACCCGGTGAAGGAAGTGCTGGTGAAGATGGCGGGAACCGCACCGCTCGCGCGGATCGCAAGCGCTCCTCCATCGGCCAGCCGCTAGTCTGGCGATCGCAGTTGAGGCGCTGCAGTTGCCCGGCGTGAACTTCAACGCAGTGCTGACGCGGATCAGCGACTGGACCTTATTCCGCCGCCGCCCGGCGGGGCTTTGTCAGCACGATGGTCGCAACCGCGAGCGCGAGGAAAGGGCGCAGACGTAGCCTGCGCCGTGGAACCAGCCGTGCGCGAACAGCACGCCGCCGATCGCGGAACCAATCGCCTGCCCGATATAGAGCACGGAGGTGTTGAGTGATACCGACGCCGATGCAAGCGCCGGCGCCGCCGCAACCAGCCGCACCTGCTGCATCGAATTGGCGGAGGCAAAGCCGAGCCCCCAGATCGCAACCGAGCCGGCCATCAGTGCATAGACGCCCGCGCTCAGCGCCCATCCGGTCACGCCGGTCAGCATCAGCAAGGTGAACAGCACCGATGTCCGATACGGCCCCCAGGAGTCGACGATGCGGGTCGCGATCACGACGCCGATGAAGCCGCAGACACCGTAAAGGCCGAAGACAAGCCCGACGGCATTGCTCCCGGCGCCGGTCAATCCCGTAAGCAGCGGCCCCATGAAGGTGAAGACCACGAATTGGCCCGCCATCTGCAGCGTCGTGATCGCCAGGAGCACGAGCACCATCCGGTTGCGGCCGAGTTCGATCCAGGTCTTCAGATCGACGGGCGCCCCGAGCAATCCGCGCGGCAATCGCCACAACAGCAGCGCGCAGCTCACGCAGCCGACCAGCGCGATGCCGCCATAGGCGACGCGAAAGCCGTAATGGCTTGCGATGAAGGTGATCAGCGGCAATCCGACCGCAGCCGCGAGCGACCAGCCGAGGAAGATATAGGCGATGGCCGAGCCGCGCCGCTCGACCGGCACGATCAGCGCGCCGGTGCCAGCCGCCTGCGGTGTATAGAGCGCGCCGATCGCCAGCATGACGAGGCGAATGACCAGAAGGCTCACGTAATCAGGCGCCAGGGCAGAGGCGAGATTGGTGACCGTGAGCACCGCGAGCGTGACGCCGAGCAAGGTGCGGCGATCGATGCGGCTGGTGAGCCATGCCGTGAGCGGCGAGCCGATGCACAAGACCATCGCACCGAAGGTAATCAGGAGCGCCGCGGCGTGGATCGAGACGTCCAGCGCGCCGGATAGTTCCGGAAGCATCCCCGCCGGCGCCAGCACGGAGCAGCCGGTGACGATATTTCCCAGCATCAGGGAGGTGGGCGCAAAGCGACGTGTGGCGGGCATCATTTTCATGCAAATGCATGTAAACCAGCCGGGCGAGGAAGGAAAGGGCCAGCGGGTGTTTCGATCAGATTGAATCGGCTGCGGGTTGGCTTCACCTCCCCCGCAAGCGGGGAAGGAGCGCAGCTTCATCGCGGTTGCATTTCAATCTGATCGGATCAGGCCGATTCCTCGCCGATTTCTTGATATTGCCGGATTGCGCCGGCCGAATCCCCTGCTATATCGCTGCTTTCCGCTTACCTGCGCTCGTTCGCAGGAGTGAGCCACAGGAGAATGACATGTCCGACGACCACAAGTCCGAGTCCGGATTCCAGTACAGCCTCAGCAACCTCAAACCCGCGCAGCCGGTGGACAAAGTCACCCTCACCTTCCCTGACGGGGCGAAACGCGAATTCCCCAGGAACATCACCGGGCTCGATATCGCCCAGGGCATCTCGCCCTCGCTGGCCAAGCGCACGGTGGCGATGGCGCTGGATGGCGTTCTGTATGACCTCAACGATCCCATCACCGAGGATGCCAAGATCGAGCTGGTCTCGCGCGACGACGCGCGTGCGCTGGAACTGATCCGGCATGATTGCGCCCATGTCCTGGCGGAAGCGGTGCAGTCGCTGTGGCCGGGCACGCAGGTCACGATCGGCCCCGTAATCGAGAACGGCTTCTACTACGATTTCTTCCGCAACGAGCCGTTCACCCCGGAAGATTTTGCCGGCATCGAGAAGAAGATGCGCGAGATCATCGCGCGCGACAAACCCTTCACCAAGGAAGTGTGGTCGCGCGAGAAGACCAAGGAGGTGTTCCGCGACAAGGGCGAGGCGTTCAAGGTCGAACTGGTCGACGCCATTCCCGGTGACGAGCCGATCAAGATCTACTTCCAGGGCGACTGGTTCGATCTCTGCCGCGGCCCACACATGACCTCGACCGGGAAGATCGGCAACGCGTTCAGATTGATGAAGGTCGCCGGCGCCTATTGGCGCGGCGATTCCAACAATCCGATGCTGACCCGCATCTACGGCACGGCATTCGCGACGCAGGACGAACTCGACGCCTACCTGAAGCAGATCGAGGAAGCCGAAAAGCGCGACCATCGCAAGCTCGGCCGCGAGCTCGACCTGTTCCACTTCCAGGAGGAAGGCCCGGGCGTGGTGTTCTGGCACCCGAAGGGCTGGACCATCTTCCAGCAGTTGATCGCCTATATGCGCCGCCGCCTCGCCGGCGACTACCAGGAGGTCAATGCGCCGCAGATCCTCGACAAGGCGTTGTGGGAGACCTCCGGCCATTGGGATTGGTACCGCGAGAACATGTTCGCGGCGCAGTCCGCCGGCGACGAGGCCGAGGACAAGCGCTGGTTCGCGCTGAAGCCGATGAACTGTCCGGGGCATGTGCAGATCTTCAAGCATGGTCTGAAGAGCTATCGCGACCTGCCGCTGCGGCTGGCCGAATTCGGCGTCGTGCACCGCTACGAACCGTCAGGCGCGATGCACGGGCTGATGCGCGTGCGCGGCTTCACGCAGGACGATGCGCATGTGTTCTGCACCGAGGAGCAGCTCGCGGACGAGTGCCTGAAGATCAACGACCTGATCCTCTCGACCTACGGCGATTTCGGCTTCGATGGCGAACTCACCGTCAAGCTCTCGACGAGGCCGGAAAAGCGCGTCGGCACCGACGCGATGTGGGACCATGCCGAACGCGTGATGGCGACCGTGCTGTCGGAGATCAAGGCCAAGGGCAGCAACCGCATCAAGACCGAGATCAATCCGGGCGAAGGCGCGTTCTACGGGCCGAAGTTCGAATATGTGCTGCGCGATGCCATCGGCCGCGACTGGCAGTGCGGCACGACCCAGGTCGACTTCAACCTGCCGGAGCGGTTCGGCGCGTTCTACATCGACCATGACGGCTCGAAGAAGGCGCCGGTGATGGTGCACCGCGCGATCTGCGGCTCGATGGAGCGCTTCATCGGCATCCTGATCGAGCACTATGCCGGCAACTTCCCGCTGTGGCTGGCGCCGGTGCAGGTGGTCGTCACCACCATCACCTCCGAGGCTGACGAATATGCCAAGCAGGTGGTGGCCGCGGCGCGCCGCGCTGGGCTGCGGGTGGAGATCGACCTGCGCAACGAGAAGATCAACTACAAGGTCCGCGAGCATTCGCTGGCGAAGATCCCGGCGCTCCTCGTGGTCGGCAAGAAGGAAGCCGAGACCCACTCGGTCTCGGTGCGACGGTTCGGCAGCGAAGGCCAGACGGTGATGCCGACGGCGGACGCGCTCGCCGCGCTGGTCGACGAGGCGACGCCGCCGGACATCAAGCGGGCGCGGCAGGTCGTTGCATAAGAAAACCTCTAGGCAGCCCTATCTTGTTTGACCTTGATGAGGGACTCGGCAGGAATGCCGAGCCCCTCGTGCAGCCGTCTAATCATGTTGAGCGTTATTTCACGGCGACGGTTGAGCACCTCGTACACCCGGTTTCTGCTGCCGATATAGGGTATCAGGTCGCGCGGCTGCAGCCCGTTTTGCTCCATGTGATACTTGATCGCTTCGACCGGATCCGGAAGATCGAGCGGATAGTGCTTCCGTTCCCATGCCTCCACCAGTGTAACCAGCACGTCAAGCCGATCGCCCTCGGGTGAATTGCGCCGCGCGTTCATCAGGCCTGCGATCTCCTTGAGGACACGGCGATAGTCGCGATTGGATTTGATCGGTGCGATTTCCATGTCTCGTCCTCAAATCGTTTGAGCATCGATGGCATCGTACTGCCGATGCGTCCCAATAAACCGGATATAGACGACACGGTATGGATAGTTGATCCAGACCACGATACGATATTTGTTACCCGCGATATTGAAGACCACGCGGCCATCTTTGAGGACACTGGCGCTGCGGACATCCCGTTTGACGTCTGCGGGCCCCGCCCAATCCGCCTGCCTCACCTGCCTGAACCAGGCCATCAGCGGTTCATGAGCATCGGAGACGTTCGCGCTCCGATTCAGGAAAGTCTTGATCGTGCTGAGCGCTATTATCCTCACCGTATACAATGTATCATGGTCCCAATCTGGGACCAAGAACTTTTCTTCGATCTGCATTCATCGGCTGGCGGGGAGACGCACATTCTTGATAATCCCTCTAAATACCCTTCCCTTCGCGTTCGGGCCGGCCTATTTCAAGGTAAGAACTAACGTTGCTCTTGAGGTAGCCGTAGTGCCCGATGCCATTGAACTCCTGAAGACCCGCCGCTCGGTCAAGCCGCGCGAGATGACGAGGCCCGGCCCCTCGCCTGCCGAGCTCGAGACCATTTTGACGATCGGCGCGCGGGTGCCGGACCACGGCAAGCTCGCGCCCTGGCGCTTCATCGTGTTCGAAGGCGAGGCGCGCAACCGCGCCGGCGACGTGATCGCGAGCGTGTTCGCCAAGAAGAACCCGGGCGCGCCGGCGGCCGACATCGAGGTGGAGAAGCGGCGGCTCACCGATGCGCCGCTGGTGATTGGCATCGTCAGCTTCACCAAGCCGCATCCGAAGGTGCCGCCGTGGGAGCAGGAGCTCTCGGCCGGCGCCAGCGCGATGAACATCCTCACCGCCGCGACCGCGCTCGGCTATGGCGCCTGCTGGCTGACCGGCTGGTTCGTCTTCGACCGCGACGTGCTCGATGGTTTTGGCTTGAAGCCCGACGAGAAGCTCGCAGGCCTGATCCATATCGGCAAGCCAACCAAGCCGAGCGAAGACCGCCCGCGGCCGGCGCTGTCGGATATCGTCACGCGGTTCTAGCGCGGTCTTCCCACCTCCCCCGCTTGCGGGCCCGCAGGCGGGGGAGGCGTAGGCCGCCTTTGGCGGCCGTTCTAAAGATACGCCGAAGCGAAGCTTCGGCTATGGCCAAGCGCCGGGTGAGGGCTCTCTCCACACGGAAAGTCCCATCGCGGAGACACCCTCACCCCAGCCCTCTCCCGCTTGCGGGAGAGGGAGCGCAGTATTCTGCGCGGACGCAGTTCAACCTCTACAGGACATCAGAACGACTTGCGGGTGCAGCCCTTTGGCGGCGGCTCGCCTCGGAAGCGTGCCGCGGTCCATGCCATGAGCGGCGCCTCAAGCTTTGAGCCCGGCTGCACCATGCCGTGGTCCAGCCTCACGAAGGTCCAATATTCGAGCCGCTGGCCGGCGGCGCAGCGCTCCTCGACATAGCCTGCGGTCGCCGCCGGCGGCACCACGTCATCCTCCGCTCCTTGCGCGATCACCACCGGCGCCGCGATCGGGTGGTGGGCGCTGTTCTGCGCGAGCCTTGCCGAAAGCGCCGGGTTGCTGCGTGTGGCCAATGTCGGCCCCTCGAACGTCGCGGTGAGCGCCGCTGCCCGCATTGGCTCCTCCGCTGGGAGGAACCCGCACAGGCCCGCGATCTCGCGCGCGGCGGCAAGCGCCTCGGGACGAACCGCCTGCTCGAAGCTGATGTCGGGATAGAAGCGGCTATAGGACAGCGCGACATACGGCCCGAGCCGCTTGTCGACCCCCTGGTTCATGGCAAGGATGTTCCGCAAGTCTGCGGCCGGCGCGATTGCCGCGACGCCTGCGATCTCGATCTCCGGCGCGTAGCGTGGAGCGATGATGCCGGTCCACAACGCCGAATGCCCGCCCTGCGAATGGCCCCAGACAACGGTGCGCGCATCGAGCGTCAGCTCGGGCATCTGCCGTGCGGCACGTACCGAGTCGAGCGCGGCGCGCCCCTCGCCTTCGCCGATGAGATAGGGATGCGAACCGCCCCTCTCGGCGAATGAGTAGTCGGTGGCGACGATCACCCACCCTGCCCGCACGATCCGATCGAGCGCCGGAATCCCCAATGTCGGGGCCGATATCAGCGACGGCATGCACTTCTGCTGTAGGCCGGTCGTGCCGTGCTCCCAGGCGATCACAGGACGCGGACCTGCGGGCGGATCGATGGGCGCAAACACGGTCGCGACGGCGGTTGCGCGCGTGGCGTCGTTCACCGTGGTCGTATAGAGGATGCGCCAGCCCCGCATGCCGGCCGGCAACCTTACGTCCTGAAGGGGCTCGCTGCGCAGCAGCACGCCCGGCGTATCAGGCACTTGCGCCGGCGGATCATAGAACGCATCGGGCACCCGCACCGTGACGCCGGCAAACATCTCTTGAGCGGAGGCTTCGAGTGGCGTGCCGACAACGCGCGCAAGCAGAAACGACAGCACAGCGAGCCAGATTGCACGACGTCCTGGAGCGATGGTCATGGCCCGCGCCCAATATCGCCGCGAGCCGACAAATTTGCGGCGGAGACGGCCGCGCCGCAGACGGCGTCAGGCCGCCCTCGATGCGCGCCCGGCAAAGCCTGCCAACAGCGTTGCGATTTCGTCCGCCGGCCGCGCTGCGCTGAACAGGAAGCCCTGCACTTCGTTGCAGCCTTCGGCGCGCAGCCAGTCGAGCTGATCAACCGTCTCCACGCCCTCGGCGGTGGTGGTGATGTTCAGGCTGCGGCCGAGGCCGGAGATTGCGCGCACGATCGCCACGCAATCGGTGCGGCGCGCCAGATCCTTGACGAAGGAACGGTCGATCTTGATCTTGTCGAACGGAAAGCTGCGCAGATAGCTCAGGCTGGAATAGCCGGTGCCGAAATCGTCCATGGAGATGCTAACGCCGAGCTCGCGGAGCTGGTGCAGGATCGCGAGATTGGCTTCGGTCTCGGCCAGGAACACGGACTCCGTGATCTCGAGCTCGAGCCGTCGCGGCGACAGACCGGAATGCGCCAGCGCCGAGATCACCGCCTGCACCAGATTGCGGCTGCGGAACTGCACCGGCGACAGGTTGACGGCGACCTTGATCTCGCCGGGCCATTTCATCGCTTCCGAGCAGGCCTCGCGCAGCACCCATTCCCCGAGCGCGACGATCAAGCCGATGTCTTCGGCGACCGGCACGAACTCGGCCGGCGAGATCATGCCCTTCTCCGGATGGCGCCAGCGTAGCAGCGATTCGAACCCGCTGATCTTGTCGGAGGCGATGTCGACCAGCGGCTGGTAGTGCAGCTCGAATTCGCCATTGGCGAAGGCCTGGCGCAGGTCGCGCTCGAGATCCCGGCGCTTCTGCGCCTGGCGGTCCATCTCGTGCTCGAAGAAACGATGCACGCCGCCGCCGTCCGACTTGGCGCGATAGAGCGCCATGTCCGCGTTGCGCATCAATTCTTCCGAGCTGGTGCCGTCGCCCGGCGACAGCGCGATGCCGACGCTCGCGCCGACCACCACCTCGATGCCGTCGATGTCGTAGCGCACGCTCAGCGTCCCGATCAGGCGTTCGGCGAAGTCGCTAGCCTCGTTCGGCGTGACATCAGAGAGCACGATCGCGAATTCATCGCCGCCGAGCCGCGCGGCCAGATTGTCGCCGGTGATGTCGGCCGTGAGCCGCTCCGCAACCTGCTTCAGGAGCCGGTCGCCCATCGCGTGGCCGAAGGAGTCGTTGACGTTCTTGAACAGGTCGAGATCGACGCACAGCACCGCGACGCGCTTGCCGCCGGGCTTGCTCCGCTGCAGCGCCTCGCGCAGGCGGTCCTGGAAGAAATCGCGGTTCGCCAGATTGGTCAGGCCGTCATGGTGGGCCATGTAGGCAATGCGGGCCTCGGCCTTGCGCCGTTCGGTGATATCGACCAGGGCTACGAGGTAACCGTCGCGGCCGTCGAACGAAACGCGGCGGCCGAAGGTCAGCACATGGATCTCGCTGCCATCCGCCTTGATGTGCCGCCAGTCGCGGCTGGAATGGTAGACGTCGCCGATCTCCTGCAGCGCCTTGCTGTGGGAGGCCCATTCGTCCTCCGGCCAGATCTCGCGCAACTTCATGCTCAGGAATTTCTTGCGCGGATAGCCATAATGCTGGACCGCCGCGTCGTTCACGCCGAGGAATTCCATCGTGGCGGCGTCGAACACCCACATCGGCATCGGGTTGTTGTCGAACAGCAGGCGGAACGAGACCTCGCGCCGCTTCAGCGCCGTGACATCGGACAAGGTCAGCGACAGCATGTCGCCGAACGCCGTGACGGCGAGCCGCAGGCAGCGGTCCTCGCTCTCGATCTCGAACTGGGTCCCGCTGGTCGTGCGGACAGTCTCGCGCAGGCGCTCGGTCACATCGGCCGCGCCGAGCAGGTTTCCGCCTGTGCTGAGCCTCTGCCACAACAGCTCGTGCTCGGGCCGCTTCAAAAGCTTCGCCGCACCCTGGTTGAGATAGATGATCTGGAAATCGAACGGTTCGCCGCGCGGATCGCGAATGGCGGCGAGCGACAGCACGCCTTCATCGGTCGCCGCGAAAATCGTATCGAGCAGATTGTACTGAGCGCCGCGCTCGTTGACGTAGGCGCCGATCAGTGTGCCGCCCCAGCGGGAGGAGGTCGGCAGCGCCAGCACGTCATAGGTGCGGACCAGGCCGTCGCGCACGCAATGCGCCGTGGCAAGATAGGGCCGGTCATTGAGGGCCGCGTTGGCGGCGGCTTCGCCGAGCGCGGTCGCGCAATCCGGCGGAAGCTCGTTCAGCGTCATGTCCCAGCGGTCGTCATTCAGCCATTGCTGGATGTAGCGGCCGGGTTGCGAAACGGCGAGCGCGCCGCCCCTTTCCTTGAGCAGGACGATGTGGTCGGCGAGCCTGCCGAGGCTGCCGAGCATCACGTCCTCATAGTGGGGCAACCTGTCGCCCGGACGCAATGCGGCTTGCCACTTGCGCTTGAGCACCGGGACGTCGCCGAACATTTCTGTGTTGAATTTTCCCGACGACTTCTTCGCCGCACTCATGACGCGCCCCGAACCACCAGATCATGGTCCGACGAAGATCGGATCACGACCTCACTTCACATTCGAGCATGATCGCAGCGCAAACGCTCCGCGTTTGTCGCGAGGGAAAACCGGCTTCCCCTGTCCGATTTCATGCTCCAGTCCCCGCCCGCATCCAAATCAGGCTCGCTTAAAGCAATGTAAAGATTGCACGGGCGACGGGACGCCGGCGCCATTATGACAGTTCAAAGTCAGATCTTGGTTAGTGCGCGTTAGAGACTATGACAGTCGCAAACAATTTTACGCGTCCAAGGTGGCGCGCCTGCAGGATGTCGAACAACGGCACCCGCTCCGCTAACCGACCCGAACTTATCGTAGTTCAGCGTGATCGCCCGACACTTCGCGCCGGCTCAGCGCTTTGCCTCATTTGGGCTTATCGCGGAGCCCAATGGGCTTTCTATCCATCGCTGACGAAAGCGTTCCTGCTGCTCTACGGTAGATGGAATAACAGTTTCGTCAGCTTCAAAGATATTGACGATATCTCGTTGTAGAGCCGGAGCGCCCAGACGCATCTTGTACGCCAATATCGCCGGGCCCATCGATTTCTGCATCCCGGACGGATAGACGTTCTCGCTGGCACCGAAGCAATAGAGTAATGCGCCGGTCTTTTCCAGATCCAGCCGGAGCTGTCTTAACGCTTCAAAAAAGTCCTCTTCGGACTCAGCCGTTTTTACTTCGCCACCCTGCTCCAAGGAGATTCTATAAATCTCTTTACCAGCCTCGAAGAGTTCATCTGCAGTGACTCTGGCAGGCAAACGCGATCCATCGGCAAGAATAACAGTGATAGTTCCAGAAAAATATCGCTCCGGTTCCATCGCTGCCTCCTGCGCCCCGCCAGAACAATTGTCTCTGCCGATGCGTGCCTACTCCGCATAACGGAGATTAGGCTCCCCTGAATATCCAAAGTAATCTCGGCCGTGTTGACGTCTAACATCAAGGCTTCGAATTCTAAAGATCGTTCTAAACGAACTGGCGTTCAGCGCGCGATGACTTCGACCTCGCCGTCGACGCCGTTGACGACGTTGAAGGGCCGTTCGAACACCTTGCCCTCGTTCTTGGCGATGGCGCGGTATTCGCCTTCGGAGAGCACGACGCGGGGGAATGCACCGATCGATTCCTTGATGACGTCCCCGCCGGGCGTGATCACCGACCATGCGGTATTCGCCAGCGCCTCGCCGCCTTTCTCACTGACGAGCTTCAGCGTGATCACGGCCGCGCGATGGCTGACGGTGACATCGGTGAGCTTGCCGGCCTGGACGCGGATGTCGGAACGCACCACCGAGTTGGCGTCGCCGTAATTGGAGATGATGTAATAGGTCCCCTCCGGCAATAGCGCGACGTCGCCGGCGGCGACGTTGGGGATCAGGGCATTGCGGTCCGATCCGTCGAACTGGCTGCCCTTGTAGATCGCAAACGAAATCTGGTTCGGCGGAATCTTGCTGGAGCCGACCCGGCCTTCGATCCGCAGGCCGCCCGCCGGCAGGACGAAGGACTGGCGATCGGTCTCCGACTTCAGGCTCACGGCGCGTACGGCGCTGACCAGGCCGAGCGCCACATGGACGACGTAATTGCCCGGCGGCAACACGATGTTGGGCGTGGCGCCGCGGTCCTCACGGATCAGCTTGAAGGTGCCGTTGTCGTCCGGCTTGTCGGCAAAGACCCGCCATACCAGGCCATTGTTGATGACCGGCAGATCCTTGCCATAGCGGGCGGTCAGCGCGAGCACCGCCTGGTTCGCAGTCTGCGCCCCCGGCGGCGGCCCGGCCGGCGGGGCCGTGGCGGTCGAGGGCTGCATGATCGTCGGCTGGGTCAATGGCGCCGGCAGGCTCGGTGCCGATCCCGAACCGGAAGGCGGCGCCAGATTGATCGCGGGCCCGGCATCGGGAACCGCGGCCGGCGGTACCGGGGGCGGCCGCTCACCAAACCATTGCGCCGAAACGGCGCTCGGAACCGCCAAAACCAGGGCTATGGCAAGCCAAATCACCGGGAGAAGCAGCACGCCCCGCCCGCATCGTCCGATGCGATCGCCCCAAACAGTCATGGAACGATGCTTTTCAACGAAAACACGGCAAATTCAAGCCTCCATCGCCCTACGGGTTGCGGTTATGGAACCCAGACCCCCACGTGGCGGTCGCGCTCAAGTCACAATCCCTCCCTACGCGCTATGCTGCTAGGGCATAAACCATGCATGCGAACGATTCTGGCGGCGCCTCGTCGCGGAGCCTAATCTCGCGGCGGCAGGAGAAGTCAGAGTGTTGGATAGCTGGATGGGCCGGAGCCAGAAGAGCGCCGATGGCTCCGACAAGCTAGGCCTTGGCGCCCAGCGGCGGCCCGTGATCGGGCTGGCACTGGGTGGCGGCGCCGCACGCGGTTTTGCCCATATCGGGATCGTCAAGACGCTGATCGCCCACGGCATCGTTCCGAATGTCGTGGTCGGCACGTCGATCGGCGCCGTGGTCGGCGGGGCCTACGCGGCCGGCCATCTCGATACGCTGGAGGCGTGGGCGCGCAGCCTGCAGCCCCGCAACATCTTCGGCTATCTCGATATCCGCCTGAACGGCTCGGGCCTGATCGGCGGTAGCAAGCTTGCCGCCGAACTGGAATCCGCGATCGGCCAGACCCAGATCGAGGATCTATTGGTGAAGTTTGCGAGCGTCGCGACCGAGGTGCGCACGGGCCATGAGATCTGGCTGACCCACGGCCGCGTCGTCGATGCGATGCGCGCCTCCTACGCGCTGCCCGGCATCTTCGCACCCGTGCTGGTCGGCGACCGCTGGCTGGTCGACGGTGCGCTGGTCAATCCGGTGCCGGTATCGGCGGCGCGCGCGTTCGGCGCGGAGATCGTGATCGCCGCCAATCTTTCAAGCGACGTGTTTAACCATTCCACGACGATCTATTCGCACGGCCAGCCGACCGAGGTCACCGTCGTGCCCGAAGTCGTTCCGGATCCCGTCCCGCCGAAGCGCCGCTTTGGCAAGTTTTTCTCGGCCGAGCGCACCATGAAGCGCGAATTCTTCGGCAGCAGCACGCGGCCGGGCATCTCGACCGTGATGGTGGACGCCTTCAACATCATGCAGGACCGCATCACGCGCGCGCGGCTCGCCGGCGATCCGCCGGACCTCTTGATCTCGCCGCGGGTCGGCAAGATCGGCTGGTTCGATTTCCATCGCGCCGATGAGCTGATCGCGCATGGCGTGCGTGCCGCCGAGCGTGCGATCGAGTCGATCCAGGAAGCAATCGACATCCTGGTGCCGCCGGCAACGACGACCGCTACCGGCGCAGTCCCCGACGAGACCAAGGAATAGATTTCAGGCCGTCTTGATGTAGTCGCGCAGCGCTTCCTGCTCGGCTTCGTATTCCTGGACCCGGCGCTTGACGATGTCGCCGATCGAGATCAAGCCGACCACGCGGCCGTCCTCGAGCACGGGCAGATGGCGGAATTTTCCGAGCGTCATCATTTCCATGATGCCGGCAACGGTGTCGGACGGGCGGCAACTGACGACCTTCTGCGTCATCACCGCGCTGACGGGCTCATCGAGCGCGCCGGCGCCGCGCTCGCCAAGCACGCGAACAATGTCGCGCTCCGACAAGATGCCTTCGATGCCGCCTTCCTTCATGACCAGCACGGCGCCGATCTTGCGCTCACCGAGCGTCTTGATCGCATCGGTCAAGGTAACGTCCGGCGGGACGCTCGTGATCTGATGACCCTTGGAATCGAGAATGGAACGTACCGTCATTGCCGCCTCCTGAATCCCTGCCGCGCCCCGACCAGGAGGCGCGACATCGTTCGCGAGTCTTCAATCAACAGTTCCGCGCAGTTTTCGTTTCCGGCGCGGTGGGCAACAAGCGCGGCCATCATGCAGCGCAAGAGGCGGCAGCTTGCGTCACAACTTTCAACCGATGATGGATGAAATCGCCCTGAGCCGCAAGCGGCGATCAGACGCGGTCCGGTCCGTCAGGCGACAACGCATCTGCAGCATGACGGCGTTCCCGCGGCACCGGATCGAACAGCGAGAACAGCACGAGCCCTGCCAGGAACCCGCCGATATGCGCCTGCCAGGCGACGCTGGCGCCGTCGGCTCCGATCGCGATCGAGCCGATCCCGAAGATGAGATTGACGCCGAACCAGACTGCGAGAAAGGCGAGCACGCGACCATCGCGCAGCGCGCGCGACAGGGACAGCGCCGGCACCTTTGCCGCCGCCTCCGCGTCGCCGCGGCTGAAGGAGAGGAAGCTGCCCTTCACGAAGGCAAAGCGGATCGCGGCCGCCATGGTGCCGGAGACGGACGCGGATGCGCCGATCATCGGCGCGATCGCATGTTCATGCGTCAGGAGATGCGCGAGCGCGCCGGCGGCCGCCGTGACCGCCATGAACAGATAGAAGCGCAACGCGCCGAACCGCCGCGCCAGCGCGCTGCCGAACGGCAACAGCCAGAGCACATTGAAGACGATATGGGTAAGATTGGCGTGCAGCAGCGAATAGGTGACGAAGGTCCAGACCTTGGCGCCCTCGCCGCCGGGGAAGGTGATGTTGAGCAGCGTGGAATCGTAGCGCTTCGGAATGAAACCGAAGACGTCGATGGTCCAGTTTTCCCACTCCGGCGGCAACAGCACGCGCAAGTGGATGACCGCGATCAGCGCGATGTAGGCGGTCAGCGCCGGGGGCAAGGTGAGGATCGGCTCGTGCGGACGATCCGGCGGCGCATCATGCGGAGGTTCAAACTGCGATTCCAAGGGACGGGCAACCTTAGCGCGGCGCGGATAGGCGATCAGCCCAGATAGGCGGCTTTGGCCGCATTGTGCAAGTGCACAAGCGGCAAGGAAAAAGAATAAGGGCGCGCCCTGAGAATGCTAGCCTATCCCTGAAATCATTTGACGATTCTGGAAAACCGGCCGTCTTGGCCCCGTTGAAATCCATTGAACGGACCGCATCTGGAAAGCCGAAACGGCTGAAATTCATAAAGACTATTGCGACGGGCGCCCCTTCGACATCGGCTGGGCAAAAAATTGTGTCCGAGGGGCCAAGGAGCCGATCGCTGCCTTCGCACAATGACCGTTGGCTTCACCAGCGCTCATACCGCGCGCGATGGCCAAGCGGTTGCGGTTGGGGTATGAGCCGACCATAGTCTGGGCTACTCTCGTGAATGCCCTGATTTCCTGGAGTTGTGATGGCCAGCACTCGCGTAACCGACACCATTCTCGAAACGCCCGCGGCGGCAATCCCCAATCTGGGGGCGTCGAAAGCCGAGATTCAGGCCCACTACGACCGCGAGCCGCGACTTTACGAGCAGTTTCTCGGACCTAATCTTGCGTATTCGGCTGGCATTTGGATGGAACCCGCCAACCGCGACACGCTCGAGGCGGCGCAACTCCGCAAGCTCGACTGGCACATCGATATGTCTGGCGCCGATACCGCGCAGCGCGTGCTCGACGTCGGATTCGGCTGGGGCAGCCTCATCAAGCGGCTGATGGTGCGCCGGCCCGATATCGACTATGTCGGCCTGACACTTGCCGACAACCAGGCCCAGTACGTGCGGAGCTACGCTCCACAGAATTTCGTGACTGAGATTTCGGCCTGGCAGGACTATCAGTCGAATCGCCCGTTCGACGCGATCGTGAGCCTCGAGGCGATGGAGCATTTCACCGGCAAGGCTGCGGATCGTCAGCAGCGTATCGAGGCCTACCGTCTGTTCTTCGAGTTCTGCGCTCGCACGCTCACGGTCGGTGGCCGGGCTTCGATCCAGGTCAACGGTTGGGGCAACATCGAGCTCGGCAGCGAGGCCCGCCACATCACCCAAAGCGGAATCGACGGTTTTTGGCTTGAAGGCAACTTGCCTCACGCCAGTGAGATGCTGCTCGCCAGCGAACGCTGGTTTGACCTCGTGCATCTCGAAGGAAAACCGCGCGACTACATCTACACGCTGCGAGCCTGGTTAAGAAATCTGCGGAACCAGGAGGCCGATCTGGTTGCGCTGGTGGGGCGCGAGATGGTGAGTGACTACATGCATAATCTCAAGACGTGCCTGGACGCCTATCTCGCCGGCGCCCTTACGCTCTATCGGTTGGTGCTCGAGCGCAAGGGATCGGTCGTCCGCTGAGCGGCCCGCGATGCAACAAGGTGTGGGGCGGGCACCCGCACCTTTGACGCCCAGCCCATGGCCACGAAACCGCGCAGGACCCAATAGCCGGGGTCGATCTCGCCCCGGAAGAGCGCGAAGCTTGCCGACCACGGAAAGGCGTGATGATTGTTGTGCAGCCCCTCGCCGTTCATGGTGAGAGTGTTGACCAGCGCGCTGTTGCGGCTGTCCTCGCGTGTTTCAAAGCGCCGTCGGCCAAAGCGATGCGCGATCGAGTTCACCGCCCAGGTGCAATTGAGCTGCCAGAGCGTGCGCAGCGGACCGCCCGCGAAGAAGCCGGCCCAGAATCCATCCGCCGTCCCGTACCAAGCGAGACCGATGAAGCCGGGTATGATCCAACTGGCGGCGACCCACAGCCAATACCAACGATCAACCCAGCGAACGACCGGATCGCGGCGCAGATCGCGCACGTAGTCGACGTAGACGCAATAGACGTCGGACATCACCCATCCAACATGGCCCTGGAAGAAGCCTCGGATGGCGCCGACAATCCCGGCTCCGCGCGGGCGCGGCGAATGCGGATCGCCGGGCCGGTCGCTGTATCGGTGATGCTTGCGATGGATCGAGACCCACCCCAAGATCTGGCCCTGCATGGTCATCGCGCCAAGAATCCCGAGCGCTGCGGCGAGCGGCGCACGCGCGACAAAGGCGCGATGGCAGAACAAGCGATGGTAGCCGAGCGTGATGCCGAGGCCGGTGACGAAGGTCACGGACAGCAACAGCAAAGGCTCGAACCAGGTAATGCCGTGGACGGAGAACCACCATACGCCGGCGACGCTGCCCATCACCACCAAGACAAGACTGAAGATCGAGAGGACCTGCAGCAGCTCAATGCGCAGAACGGGACCCCTGGCCGTGCGGCCAATGACAATCGTCGGCGGCCACCGGCGCTCAGCGGCAGGATATATCTCCGATGTGTCCATCGTGTGAGTGTTCGCATGAAGCGCGCTCGGTGTCACCCCGCTTTCCGCCGGCCGGTGCCGCGCTGTGCTCGCGACGACCTGTCGCAGGTTCCGGGTTTGCGCTACAGCTTCTTAGAATAACTTCAACTTGACGCTTGGCACTTCAAGCCGCGAATCGCTCAACTCTGTGGGCCCTGGTCCGGAGGTGAGGATCAAACGCGGACAGTGCCCGCATCGGATTCGGAACAGGCCCTTCGTTGCCAGGTTGTGTGGAGACACTCACGTTCCCCAACAGTGTCTTGCACCTGCTCCCCTGAGGCGCCGCACCGACGGCGCCTCCAAGGTGGAATACGGACCCAGGGTCGAGGCCAAGCCAGGGAAAAATCAAGCAGATAACGGCTCCTAAAGGCATTGAGGGCGGGCCCTGAGAAGGCCCGCCCTCTGCTGCTGTCGGGTCTTGTCGCGCCCAAGGGGAACGGGAGCACATCCCCACCCCTCCCCGCGCGATGACCTGATTGTTCGACGCCACCTGTGTACGGACCCGCCGGCCCCTGGAGAACGGCCGGCAAGAACGGGAATGAGCGGACAGTAGAGGGGCATGCGGGCCACGCCAAGCTCATAGTTAATTTAACGTTAACACCGCAAAGCCGCCGGAAAGCCTGCGAAAACATGGCCGCGGCATGGACGCTGCAAAAGTTCCCCTGCACTACTGAGAATGAATGCGCTTGCGCAAAACCGGGACAGATGTGTCCCGGCGCGGCAAGCGCGAGGCAAGGTTCTTGAATGAAGCATCCGGGAAGCCGCGAATTCTTCGCTTACTGGGACAAGACGCGTGGCAACGCGCGCGCGCCCGATCGCTGCGACCTCGATCCCGAGGCCGTTCGCGAGCGGCTCGGCGACATTTTCGTGCTGTCCTACGGGCATGAAGCGGGCTTTCCCTTTCGCGTCGCCGGCACGCGCGTCTGCGCCCTGCTCGGCCGCGACCTCAAGGACAAGAGCTTTGCGGCGCTGTTCACCGGTGAGAGCCGCCGCCAGATCGAAGACATCGTCGCCTTTGTCGCCGAGGAGATGCTGCCCGCCGTCGCCGGCGTCACGGCTTCGAGCCAGGCGGGCACGCCGGCGCATCTCGAATTGCTGCTGCTCCCCTTCAACAACCGCGCGCATGTGCCGGTGAGCCTCACCGGTCTGCTCGCACCGTTCGAGAGCGTCGCGACCGCGCTCTCCGATTTCAAACTAACCTCGTGGCGCTATCTGCATCCGCCGGAAAGATTTGTGCCGCGTGCGCTGCGAAAGCTCGCGATCGCGCGCGGATTCATGGTCTATGAGGGACTGCGGTAACCGCTGACGCCGCTGCGCGATCCGGCTATCATCCCTTTGGTTCAACGAAACCGGAGGAACGCCATGGACACTGCGACGCCGCAGGCGCATCAGACCGCCGATACGCATTCCCATCTCGTGCGCCCGCAGGAAATGGAGTGGCAAAAGACCCGCTTCCCCGGCTGCGAGGCCAAGACGCTGCTGTTCGACCGCAACACCGGATTGATGACAGCCTTGATGCGCTTTGCGCCTGGTACGGTGCTGCCCGACCACGAGCACGTCAATATCGAGCAGACCTATGTCCTCGAAGGTTCGCTCGTCGACAAAGAAGGCCCGGCGCAGGGCATTGCCGCGAACGCAGGCGAGTTCATCTGGCGCGAAGCCGGCAGCCGCCACGTCGCCTGGTGCCCCGAAGGCGGATTGATCCTCGCGATCTTCCAGGTGCCGAACAAGTTCTTCGAGGCCGACGGCCGCGTCGTCGACGCGGCTGGTGCGGACTGGGACGAGGCGTGGGGACACACGAAATAACGGCGCTTGCTACGGTGGCGATCATGGCGGCTGGCAAGTACGAGAGGCGGATTATGCTGCGCTAATCCGCCTCTCGTATTATAGCGAGATCAACCTCGTCACGGCTGCGCAAGATGCCAGGCGCCGTTGAGGAAGCCGTCGCCGGTGATATCGCCCGGCTTCTGGTCCTTGGCGAAGGTGTAAAGCGGCTTGCCCTTGTAGGCCCACTGCTTGGAGCCATCGTCACGGGTGATGATGGTGTAGCCCTCGCCCGCCTTGTCGCTCGCCTCAGCCTTCAGGACCGGCCAGTTCGTTGCGCACGGGCCATTGCAGGCAGACTTGCCATCGGCGTCCTTGTCAAAGGTATAGAGGCTCATGCCCTTCGCGTCCGTCAGCACAGTTCCCTTCGTCGTGGTGCCGGTCTTGGTGGGCGGTGCAGCAAACGCCGCGGAGACCGTCGCCAGGGAAATGGCGGTGGCGAGTGCGAAACCAATCGATGCGATCTTCATGATAGCTCCTGTACGGAAATAGCTTGCATGAGTAGGACATGCTGCGGCGCGTTCTATTCCGCCGGAGAGCACGAAGAATTTTTTCGCAATGTTTGCCTGACGCGGGGAATAATTCGGCAAGTGGCTTTCGACCGAAGCTCACCGATCCAGCCCTGTCCCCGTGTCGGTTTTTGCCGGATCTGCGTCATTTCGCGCCGCGGCGTGAGAAGATAGGTTGCGCAGCGAGTGCGAGGTGAATTCGTAGAGCGACGCAGGCAATGAACTGGCGGCTTCTCGCGTGGGGCGGTCTTGCCGCTGCCGCGCTTTTCTTGATCATTGGTGGTGGCTGGCTTCTGACGCTGCCCTCGCGAGCTGCGTCTGGAAACGCGCCGCTGATCGCAAGCCAGGAGGCTGATGCGACCATCGCGGCGTTGAAGCCGCCGAAGCGGCAGCGGCCGCTGATCGCGATCGTCGGCATCAATGAGCAGACCGAGACCACCGACTATCTGATGCCCTACGGCATCCTCAAGCGCGCCGACGTCGCCGACGTGGTGACGCTTGCGACGGGACCCGGACCGGTGACGCTGTTTCCGGTACTGAAGGTGGAGCCGGACGCCACCATCGCCGCATTCGATACGCAACATCCTGATGGGGCCGACTATGTCATCGTCCCCGCCATGAGCCGTGACGACGATCCGGTCGTGGTGCAATGGATCAGGCAGCAGGCGGAAAAGGGCGCGATCGTCATCGGCGTCTGCGTCGGCACCATGGTGGTCGCCAGCACCGGACTGCTCGACGGCAAGCGGGCGACCACGCATTGGTACTCCCTGAAAGACCTGCGCGAGAAGCATCCGGCGACCCATTACATCAGGGATCGCAGGATCGTGGTCGACCAGGGCGTTGCGACCACAACGGGGATTACGGCTTCGATGCCGATGTCGCTCACGCTGGTCGAAGCGATCGCCGGCCGCGAGAAGGCGCAAGCCGTCGCCCGCGACATCGGCCTCCCCCATTGGGATGCCCGCCACGACAGCGGCGCGTTCCAGTTCACGCGGCCGTTCGCGCTCACGGCGATCGGGAACACCCTCGCCTTCTGGAACCGCGAGCAGCTCGGCATCGCGCTTGCACCCGGCATCGACGAAGTGTCGCTCGCGCTCGCGGCCGACGCCTGGTCGCGGACCTATCGTTCGCGCACCGTGACCTTTGCCGCGACGGCGGAGGCACAGCCGAGCCGCAACGGCCTGCGCATCCTGCCCGATCAGGTCGCGACGCAGTGGCCCGCCGAGCGATTGCTGCAACCGGTCGGGTCACTGCCGCCGGCACAGGCGCTGGACCAGACGCTGCAGCGGATCGAGGCACGCTACGGCGGGCGAACGGCCGATTTCGTCGCCATGCAGCTCGAATATCCGAGGCAAGGCCCACCGAATTGAAGCGGCATCGGCCCGCCCGGCCATCATTTTTCCCTCACCGGGTCCACCGTCATCTGCCTGTCACGAAATGTGCCGACTTCTCGCTCGGACCATTCCGAGGACACCAATGGACTATTTCCGACGCTTCACCTTCCTGTTCGCGGCGCCCGTATTCGATCCGGAGGATCTCGAGGGCATCCGCTTCAACCAGATCATCGACGAGATCCAGCGCTCCGGCTTCGAGGTCGTGCGCGCCCGCAAGCTCGAGGATGCCGAGATCGCGGTGCAGACCGACGCGGCGATCGGCTGCATGGTGGTCGACTGGGGCAAGAAGGGGCTGGAGGGCAAGACCGCGTCGCTGATCAATTTGATGCGGCGGCGCGGCCTCGACTTCCCGATCATCCTCCTAATCCGCCGCAAGCGGTTCGAGGACCTACCGGTCGAGGTGCTCGACTTCATCGACGGCTATGTGTTCCTGTCGGAGGAAACGCCGCCGTTCATCGCAAAGAATTTGATCAGCCGGCTGAAGCAATATGCCGAGACGCTGAAGACGCCGTTCTTCGGCGCGCTGGTCGACTATGCCGAGGAAGGCAACCAGCTCTGGACCTGCCCCGGCCACAATGGCGGCGTGTTCTACAGCCGCAGCCCGATCGGACGCGTGTTCGTCGAGCATCTCGGCGAAGCCGTGTTCCGCGACGACCTCGACAATTCCGTGCTCGACCTCGGCGACCTGCTGACTCACGAGGGGCCGGCGCTGCGGGCGCAGAAGGAAGCCGCCAGGATCTTCGGCGCGGAGAAGACCTATTTCGTGCTCAACGGCACCTCCACGTCCAACAAGGTCGCGCTCGGCTCGCTGGTCACAGACGGCGACCTCGTGCTGTTCGACCGCAACAACCACAAGGCCGCCCACCACGGCGCGCTGCTGCTCGGCGGCGGCATCCCGGTCTATGTGCCGACGGTTCGCAACGCCTGGGGCCTGATCGGGCCGATGCGCTGGGACGCGCTGGACGAGGCCGCATTGCGCGAGCGCATCCGCAACCATCCGCTGGTCAAGGACAAGGATGCCTGGAAGAGGCCCCGCCCCTTCCGCGTCGCCGTGGTCGAGCAATGCACCTATGACGGCACCATCCACAGCGCGGAGATGATCCTCAAGCGCATCGGCCATCTCTGCGACTACATCCTGTTCGACGAAGCCTGGGCCGGCTTCATGAAGTTCCATCCGATCTATGCCGGCCGCTTCGCGATGGGCCTTGCCGACCTCGGTCCCGAGGCGCCCGGCATCATTGCGACGCAATCGACACACAAGCAGCTCGCGAGCTTCTCGCAGGCCTCCCAGATCCACGTCCGCGACCGCCACATCAAGGGCCAGAAGCGCCGGGTCGAGCATCGGCGTTTCAATGAAAGCTTCATGCAGCACGCCTCGACCTCGCCATTCTATCCGCTGTTCGCCTCGCTCGATGTCGGCGCGCAGATGATGAAGGGCCGCTCCGGCGAGGTGTTGTGGGACGACACGATCCGGCTCGGCATCGAGCTGCGCAAGAAGATCCGCGCCACCCGCCGCGAGTTCGAGGAGAACGAAGCCCGCCCCGAGCGGCGCTGGTTCTTCGAGCCGTTCGTGCCGGACCGCGTGATGATTCCGGATGTCGCGCGGGAAGGCGGGGCGCACAATGTCGCCTGGGAAACCATCTCCACCGACCAGCTCGCGACCAACCCGGCGTTCTGGCAGCTCCAGCCCGGCGATAGCTGGCATGGCTTCCCCGAGATGACGGCGGGCTTTGCCATGACCGATCCGAACAAGCTGACGCTGCTCACACCCGGATTCGATCACGCCACCGGCGCCTATGCCGAGCACGGCATCCCCGCCCCGGTGGTGGCGCAATATCTGCGCGAGAACCGCATCGTCGCCGAGAAGAACGACCTCAACTCCCTGCTCTTCCTGCTCACGCCCGGCGTGGAGGCGAGCAAGGCGGGGACGCTGATCTCGGGGCTCGTCGCCTTCAAGAAATTGCATGACGACAATGCGCTGCTCGAGGACGTCATCCCCGAATTCTTCCGCCGCAGGCCTGCCCGCTATGCCGGCGTGCGCCTGCGCGACCTCTGCGGCGACATGCACCGCTTCTTCCGCGCGGCGGACGTGAGCGCGCTGCAGCGCAAGCAGTTCCTGCCCGAGCACCTGCCCGAGATTGCGATGTCGCCGCGCGAGGCATCACGCTACCTCGTGCGCAACGACGTCGACTATCTGCCGATCGGCGAGATTTCGGGCCGCATCGCGGCAACCCCATTCGTGGTCTATCCGCCCGGTATCGCCACCATCGTGCCGGGTGAACGATTGTCGGAACAGACCCGGCCGATGATCGACTACTTGAAGATGTTCGAGGCATCCTTCAACGCATTCCCGGGCTTCGAGGTCGAGATCCAGGGCGTCTACAAGGAGATCGACGAGGCGGGGCGCGTGCGCCTGTTCACCTACGTGATTTCCGAGTGACGGCCGATGAACGAAGAGCGGATCATCGTCAGGCCGTCGCGCGAGGCGGATGTCGAAGCCATGCTGTCGATCTACCGCCGCCACATCCGGCGCGGCGTCGACGACAGCGTCGAGGACAGCGGGGTGCCGGAGCCGGACGATTTCCGCGACCGGCGCAAGAATTTCCGCAACCATCGCCTGCCTCATTTGGTTGCGACCCGTGACGGCGAGGTGGTCGGCTATGCCTATGTGGTGCTGTTCCGGAAGCGGCCGGCCTATCGCTATGCGGTAAAGCATTCGATCTATGTCCGTCACGACCAGGTCGGCCGCGGCATCGGGCGCCTCCTGCTCGGCGAACTGATCGACGCGTGCGCGGCCGCCGGCTTTCGCCAGATGATCGGCTATATCGACAGCGACAACGCGGCCTCGCTGGCGCTGCACGAGCGTTTCGGTTTTGCCCGGGTCGGGCTGTTGCCCGGCGTCGCCTATCGCTTCGGCCGCTGGGCCGACACCGCGATGGTGCAACGCTCGCTCGGCCCCGGCACCACCGCGCCGCCGCCACCAGCCCCATTGTCGCGACGGTAAGAGCCGCGACGGTAAGAGCCGCGACGCTAAGCTGCGACAGCCCGACTATGTCGGCCGCCAGCGGACGGGGAAGCTTCGCGCCACCGCAAGCGCCGAGCGCTCGTTGGCTTCGAGCGCGATTTTTTGCGCCAGCATGACGTCGCCGGCCACCAGCGTGTCCCGGGGCACGAAACACCAGCCCGCATGCAACCGGCCGAGCTCGTCCAATTCATAGATGTTCATGCCGGTGCCGTGGCGGATCCGGTAGCGTTTGCCAGAGTGGCAGCCGACCACGTCGAAAAAGCCGCTCGTCTCATACTGCACGAGCTGCTCGGGCGTCAGCCATTCCTTCAGCAGCGCCAGACCGCGCGACTGGCTGTCATCCAGTACGCAATATTCGACGAACCGCCGCCAGGCCGCGCGCGAGAGCCGCGCGGCCTCGGCGAACGCCCCCGACAGCCTGCCGGACATGATGGACCGGCCTAGCCGCCGACAAGTCGCGGATAGAACAGCGTCTCTTCGGCGTTCGGATCGAAGGAACGGACCACGGTCGGCTGCCCCGACACGTCCCGCACCGCAGCGGTGTAACCGCTCTTCATCAATGCGTCGAAGCGCAATTGCGCTTCGCGCAAGGCCTTCTCGTCGGCGGGATTGAAATTGTGCCGGCTGTCGCCAGTGTGATCCATCACGATTTGCGTCGCCATCCCCGCACTCCCTTGCTGGATGAAACTGCAAAACTAATGAGAGATTAGGGCGAAAGTTCCGGCTGCGCCAGCGCAAAGTCGTGAAGGCTGGCCTGCATCTTTCGCTTTCGCACGTCGGCATGATAGCCTCAATTTTAGCCACCGTCGAACCTGATGTTGCGAACCGCCTTATAGTGGTGACGGATTTGTGGCTTGATGAACGGCGACATTTCGGGATGCGCCGCCTTGATCGGCTCTCCAGCGCCTCGACCCAGCGCTCGGTGTCGGGCGTGCGCAATTCGCCGGAAAATCCCGGGCAGAGTGGTGGTATCGGCGAAGGCGGATCGGAAGCGGCGGTACGATGTCCCTCGAAGAATCCGCCCGGCATGTCGTCGAGTTCGTCAGGGATCACCGCGCCTGGGCGGCGCCGATCGTCTTTGCGCTTGCCTTCGCGGAATCGCTCGCCTTCCTCTCGCTCGTGGTGCCGGCCTGGGCTGTGCTGGTCGGCATCGGGATGATGATGAGGTCCGGCGGCATCGCCTTCCTGCCGATGCTCGCCGCCGGCGCGCTCGGTGCTGCATTCGGCGACTGGCTGTCCTACTGGATCGGGAGCAAGTTCGATCATGCGATCGCCAGGATGTGGCCGTTCTCGCGGCATCCCAATCTCCTGGTGCACGGCGAGGCCTTCCTCAAGAAATGGGGCGTGCTCGCGATCTTCATCGGCCGCTTCTCCGGCCCCTTGCGCGCCTCGGTGCCGATCGTCGCCGGCATGCTGCGGATGCCGCAGCCTCCGTTCCAGATCGCGAATTTCGTCTCGGCGTTTGTCTGGGTCGCGGTGCTGCTGCAGCTCGGCGACATCGGCGGGATCGCGTGGGCGTGGCTGTGGGAGCATGTGCTGCAGCGGTTTTGGCGGTGAGCGGCGCGCGAGCAAGCGCTTGCGCTTGAGACCCTAGGGTGGGCAAAGGCGCACTTGCGCCGTGCCCACCATCCAGTGCCGTGCTCACGATGGTGGGCACGCTTCCGCCTTCGCTCGTTGAGCTACGGCGGACAAGTCGCTTTGCCCACCCTACAGCTTGCACCGCTGTCGTCCCCGCGCAGGCGGAGACCCATAACCACAGGGAGTTGTTGTGGTGCGAGCAAGCGGTTGCAGCGGAGCACATACAAAGGCCCGTGGGTTATGGGTCCTGGCCTTCGCCAGGACGACGGCGTCATTGCGAGCGGAGCGAAGCAATCCACCTCTCCACAAGCGGCGCTATGGATTGCTTCGCTACGCTCGCAATGACGGGGTTGGCTTCTCATTCATGTGTCAGACAGCGTGGGGATGTGAGTTCGCGTTCTCGCGGCGCTTTGCGTCCGAGCTTTGCCTCTCGTTTCACCCTCTTCGATATCAGAGGGCGCAGGGAAAGCCGGGTGCTGGTTGCACCCGTGGGTCCCGTGCAACAAAAAGCACGGGGGTAGGACCACAGGTTCAACCGAAGCATTCCGGCTTTCCCTGCGCGATGGTGTTA
>NZ_JBVAPG010000559.1:0-334 GCF_055413685.1 Bradyrhizobium sp. LeoA1Lang
GGAGAGCGATACGCCATGAACGAGACTAGCAACATTGTCCCGCTCCGTCAGCCCGACGAGATCGACGATCCACTGACCAATCTTTTGCGCGCTGGTGCGCGGCAGCTTCTGGCGCAGGCCGTCGAGGCCGAAGTCGAGACCTTTCTTGCCACGGTGAAGGATTTGAAGCTTGCCGACGGACGCGCCCGTGTCGTGCGGCATGGTTACGGCCCGGCGCGAACGATTGCGACGGGCATCGGTCCGGTCGAGGTCGCGCGGGCGAAGATTCGCGACCGTGGGGCGGCCGGCGATAGTGAGCGGATCCGGTTCAGCTCGGCGATCCTGCCGCTGTGGG
>NZ_JBVAPG010000560.1:0-332 GCF_055413685.1 Bradyrhizobium sp. LeoA1Lang
CGCACCTCGCCGATCAGCTGGACGGGGGTCTCGTCGAAGCAGACCAGGGGCCGCTCGGGATCCGGCGCTTCAGCATAGAGATCGAGCACGTCCTCCATGCGGGCGACATATTCGCCGTCGACACGGGGAATGCACCACATGTCCCTGCGCCACGGCTTGAGGTCGTTGTCGGCCAGCCGGCGGCGCACGGTCTCGCCCGACAGGCTGTCGTGATCGGTGAGCTTGACCATCGCGTCGGCCAGCAGCGTCAGCGTCCAGCGTTTGCGTCCGGTGGGCGGCTTGGCGCATGCCGTCGCCACCAGCAAGGCCTCTTCCTTGCCTGTCAGCTTGCG
>NZ_JBVAPG010000561.1:0-332 GCF_055413685.1 Bradyrhizobium sp. LeoA1Lang
CGCCGAACCGGGCGTCCGCCGAAGCGGCGATCGACGTTTTCGCCGAGAAATACCGCGCCAAATACGGCCGGGCGGTCGAATGTCTGGTCAAGGATCGCGACGCCCTGCTGGCCTTCTACGACTTTCCTGCCGAGCATTGGGATCACTTGCGGACGACCAACCCCATCGAAAGCGTGTTCGCCACCGTGCGGCACCGGACGGTGCACACCAAGGGCTCGTTGTCGCCAACCACCGCCAGGCTGATGGTGTTCAAACTGGTGATCGCCGCATCAAAGACCTGGCGGCGGCTCAAAGGCACAAATCAGTTGCCGAAGGTCATCGCAGGTGTCAGA
>NZ_JBVAPG010000562.1:0-332 GCF_055413685.1 Bradyrhizobium sp. LeoA1Lang
GATCGGGTTCAGATCGGGTGAGTATTTCGGTAGGAAGAACAACCGTGCACCGGCGGCACGGATGGCGCGACGTACGGCCTTGCCCTTGTGCGAGCCGAGGTTGTCCATGATCACGATGTCGCCGGGCCGCAATGTCGGGACTAGAACCTTTTCGACGTAGGTTTGAAAGGTTTCGCCATTGATCGGTCCATTGATGAGCCACGGAGCCGTGACGCGATCGTGGCGCAAGGCGGCCAGGAAGGTCATGGTCTGCCAGTGGCCATGTGGCACCTTGGCCTTGAGCCTTTGACCGCGCGGCGCCCAGCCCCGCAGCGGCGCCATATTGGTTTTGG
>NZ_JBVAPG010000563.1:0-331 GCF_055413685.1 Bradyrhizobium sp. LeoA1Lang
ATGAGGTTCACCCGAACCAGATCTATGCCTGGAAGAAGCAACTGCTGGACCAGGCGGCCCGGGCCTTTGACGCGGGTGTCGGGCGGGAGAGCGAGGACGCGCGCGAACGCGAGATCGAGAAGCTGCACGCCAAGATTGGACAACTGACAGTCGAGCGCGATTTTTTAGCGCGGAGGTCCGGAAGATGAGCACGCCGGACCGTCAAGGAATGCTCGATCGCGCCGACATGGCGCTGTCGATCCGCCGGCAATGCATGTTACTTGGCATCGCGCGCTCTGGGGTCTACCGGCCGCCACGGCCGGCCAACGACAACGACCTTGCCCTGATGCGG
>NZ_JBVAPG010000564.1:0-331 GCF_055413685.1 Bradyrhizobium sp. LeoA1Lang
TGACTTGATACGGGGCGCGGCGCGGTTGAACCAGGATCCGATCGGCGTATTGCCGAAGAACTGGCGCAGTTCCTCCGCGCGCCACGGCTCCTTCAAGATATCCTTGGCAATCACGTGGTGGCCCGCGACCTTCAGCGCCTGCATCTGGCGCGCGTTGGTGGCGCAGTCGGGTTTTTGATAGAAGATGATCGTCGCCATGGCCTGGCCTAACATTACAGTTGTCTTTTTGTTTTGAAGTGCGCGCGCTGGGCGGCGGCCTGGTGAGCTCTACGCCAAAGTGACCATGCGATGATGTGTGCGGGTTGGATTCGCTTTCGAGCGAGTCTGATGG
>NZ_JBVAPG010000565.1:0-330 GCF_055413685.1 Bradyrhizobium sp. LeoA1Lang
GGCTCGGCAGTCCGGGTGAATATGTCGACTACGCCGCGTCGAAGGGCGCGCTGGAGACATTCACGACCGGTTTCGCCAAGGAGGTCGCGCGCGACGGAATTCGCGTCAACTGCATTCGCCCCGGACATATCTACACCGAGATGCATGCGAGCGGCGGAGAGCCGGGGCGGGTAGATCGCGTCAAGGACTCGATCCCGATGGGGCGAGGCGGGCAGCCTGAAGAGGTGGCGCGCGCGATCCTGTGGTTAGCCGGCGCCGAGGCCTCGTTCATCACCGGCACGTTCCTCGATGTCACTGGCGGCAAGTGAGTAACGGGAATTGGCGCCGGGA
>NZ_JBVAPG010000566.1:0-327 GCF_055413685.1 Bradyrhizobium sp. LeoA1Lang
GGCGCGGTCGTGAGCGTTGAAGCTAACGATCGGGAAATACCCGAGCGGATAAGCATCCGAGAGACGAATGAAAATGAACCCGCCGATGAAGCGTCGTAACGTGGAAATCGTCGTCAAAACCAGAGGTGTGTCGTCCCTCTGGGATCAGTCCGCTGGAAGCCTGATGATTGGGCGGGCGGCGACCGGCGTTGAGGGGGCGTGAATCGGATGCAGGCGTTGTCACGGAACTGCAGGAACCAGTCGCTCCGATGCAAAGGGAGAAGCACAAGCGGAGAAAACCGCGAGGCAAGAGTACCGATGCGGAGCACTGGGGCGGACCGATCCGTA
>NZ_JBVAPG010000567.1:0-322 GCF_055413685.1 Bradyrhizobium sp. LeoA1Lang
AAGTGCGCGTAGATGTCGCTTTCCCGGTCCGATACCACCGTGATGCTCGCAGCCTCCGCCAGCACCTCTGCGGCGCGCCTCGTGCTATCGAGCCAACGTTGCGATTCCTTCTGTTTCGTCGTTCGCGCCCGTCGATGCTTGGCCTTGCCGCCCGTGCGGTTCCACACCTTCGCATCGACGAGGCCGATCACTCCACCGTTGCTGGCATCGACCGCCAGGGCGGCATGCAGCAACAGGCCCCGCAGCGCTCCGCCTTTCCCGATCGGCCCGTAGCCGTTCGCTTTCGCACGCCGCCCTCCCAGCGAAAGCTCGCTGGTATCCT
>NZ_JBVAPG010000568.1:0-319 GCF_055413685.1 Bradyrhizobium sp. LeoA1Lang
TGAAGCTCCAGGCTGCCACTGAGATGACAGGAGGTCGATTCCACCGAATTAGAAGCTCGGCGGCCACGAAATGCGCCAGTGCGCTCCAAGTTGCACCATTTTCACACGGCCTGGGTCATAAGCGGACATCGGTTTATCCACTCTCTCAGCTACAGCTAGGCGCTTCAACTTTGATCAGCCTTCCGCCTCCGAGCTCTAGGCTGTGTGGACTCTTGGGATTCTCAAATCAGACGGAACGTGATTCAAGGCTTTCTTTTAGGAGGAAGCCTTGGGGGTTCTGGATCGGCTCGTTCTGAACGACACGCAATGGGACCGTATC
>NZ_JBVAPG010000056.1:0-50555 GCF_055413685.1 Bradyrhizobium sp. LeoA1Lang
CCACCGGCCAAAACCTGCTTGAGGCCTTCGAGCCTGCCGATCAACCCATCCTCGAAGCCGTCTCGGCCAAACTGGAAGGCAAGACCGAGCGGCAAAAGAACGCGCACCCTAAAGGTTCACTGGCCTTTGCCGCTTGGGTCATTGCCCGTCTGGGCGGATGGGACGGCTACTATGGCAAGCCCGGGCCGAAAACGATGCGCTTGGGGCTCGAAGCCTTCCAGCGCATCAAATTTGGTACCAGTCTGGCGCTCCGCGATGTGTGAATCGGACAGCCCGCAAGCGGGGAGGTGAACGAGTGCGCGGTCGGACCGTTACAATCAAATAGAACGAAAAGATGGGCGGACCATGAGCAAGGAATTCGAGGAACGCCTTGTTCGCTTCCGGAAGCTGCCGAAGGCCGTCCGCGTGGTGTATTCGCGGCCACGCATCTTTACTTCGATCGCAGTGGGCGTCGCCGCGTTTTTCCTGCTGCCGCAGTGGCTGCGGCCGGTGACGCGGCTCTTGGTGAGCTGGGACATCTTCGTCGCGCTGTATCTCGCCCTCGCCTTCATGATGATGCTCCAATGCAGCATCGCTTACATCAGGCGCAACGCGATACTGCAGGATGACGGCCGGTTCCTGATCCTGCTCATCACGGCGCTCGGCGCCTTCGCGAGCCTTGCCGCCATCATCTTCGAGCTCGGCGCCGCCAAGAGCAGCGCGGAAGCGCTGGCGCTCGCGATCGTCACCATCGTGCTATCCTGGGCGCTGGTCCACACCGCCTTTTCGCTGCACTATGCGCACGAATATTATCGCGGGAAGGAACCCGGCGGTCTGCAGTTTCCCAGCGGCAAGGAACACGTCGAGGCCGATTACTGGGATTTTGTCTATTTCTCGTTCGTGATCGGCATGACCGCGCAGGTCTCCGATGTCGGCATCACCGACAGGATCATCCGCCGCACCGCGACCGTGCACGGCATCATCTCCTTCGTGTTCAACACGGCGCTGCTCGCGTTGATGGTCAATATCGCGGCGAGCGCGATCTAGCCGGTTTCAAGCTATCGACCGTCATTGCGAGGAGCGATAGCGACGAAGCAATCCATGCCTCCGCAAGCGGCTCCATGGATTGCTTCGCGGAGCCTGTCATCGGGCGCGCATTCGCGCGACCCGTTGGCTCGCAATGACGGCACCCCGGTCTCAATTGCAAACCTGAACGTTGCCGCCGCCGCCCTCGTACGGGCCGCCTTGCGCGGTGGTGCGGAATTCGAGGTGGCAGCCGCGCGCGACCGGGCGACAGCCGCCGCGGTCGCAGACCATTTGGCCGCCACCACCGCCGCGGCCGCCCGAAGAGGCCATCGGCCGGGGAATGCGCACTTCCGGCCGCTCGCGCCGCGCCGGCCGATCGTCGGAATCGCGCTTGGCGACCGGCTTCTTCTCGCGCCGCTTCTCGCACGCATTGTCGTCGTTGAGGAACGAGCCGGCGCCGCAGACGATCCGGGTGCAGCGGTCGCCATCGGCCTTGGTGCCGTGCTCGCAGACGAGCGGGCAGACGCGCGATGATTTCTGCTTGATGGCATCGAGCGTGTCGACATTGGCGACCTTGGTGTCGAGCCTGGTTCCGGCATAGCGATTGAACAGCGTCAGCGACCGCTGCGAGGCGGCGTTCCACTCGCCATCGGCACTACCTGTGAGGCAGCCGACGCGGCGCAGCTCGGTCTGCACCGATTTGGTGACGTCAACCTGCGGCGAGCCGGTACTGAGCACGGCGACATTCACCGCCTTGTCGACAGGCGCTGCGGCGGGCGCCTGCTCCGCGGTGGCCTTGTCGGCGGCGATCTTGTCGGCCAGTGCCTTTTCGGCCGCGAGCCGCTTCTGCTCGGCGACCGCCGCCTGATCCTGCGCGACCTGCTTGGCCTTCTCGGCGGCAATGCGCGCCTGTTCGGCGGCCCTGGCGTCGGCGGCCGCCTTGGCCTGCTCGGCTTTTTGGGCACCTTCGGCGGCAAGCCGGGCACGCTCCTGCTCCGCCGCCCGCGCCTTCTCCGTGGCGGCGACGCGGGCTTCCTCGGCGGCGATCTTCTCGAGCTGGAGCTTGGCGAGGCTCGCATAGAAGCCGTCGGGATATTGCGCGAGGAAAGCGTTGAGCGCGCTCTTGTTGCCGACCTGCAGCGCCAGTTCGTAGTCGCGGCGGATGTCGGCCTGCGGGCTCAGTGCGGGCGCGGCAGGTGCCGCCGCCTTGGCCGGCGCCGGCACCAGCGGCACATCCTCACCACCGAGCGAGCCATAGACGAACGGCTCCTGGCGGTTATTGGTCGACTTCAGCACGTCGTCGCGGACGTAGCCGAATGCGCGCCGCACATCGAGCCCGGGCGTCGTCAGGTGCTTTGCGAGCGCTGATGTGAAGGGGCTGTTCTTGCCGTCGCCATCAGCGGCGGTGGAACCGGCCTTGGCGGAATAGGCGATCAGCACGTTCGGGCTGGTCGGCTCCACCTTGGCAAGGCCCTGCCCGATCGCGCGCGAGGCCACCGTGCGCTTCATGGTCTTGGCAAAGGGATTGTCGCGGCAGGCGTCGAGGATCACGAGCCGCAGTTTCTTGGCCGGCTCGATCGCGATCAGGACGCGGTCGAGCGAAAACGCCTCATCATAGACGTCGGTGTCGCGTTCCAGCCTGGCATCGACCGGAATGAGGTAATTGCCGCCGTCGACCTCGATGCCATGGCCGGCGTAATAGACCACGGCGATCTCGGCATCGCGGGTACGATCGGCAAAGTCGCGCAGCGCGCGGCGGGTCTCAACCGCCGGAAGATCGCGGCGGAAATCCACCACGTCGAAACCGGCGTCCTTCAGCATCGCGGCGATCAGCGCGCCGTCATTGACGGGGTTGGGGAGCGGCGCGACGTTCTGATAGGCCGCATTGCTGAGCACGAGCGCCACGCGCTTCTCGGCGAAGGCCGGCTGGCACATCAGAAGCAGGAACAACGCCAGAACGAACCGATGCAATCCCGGAAATCCAATCGATTTCATTACCGCACCTTCAAAAAACCCGCCTGTTCAGCATGATAGCAAAGCCTATCAGAAGCCGGGGCGGGGTTTGGTGACCCAGGTCACGAACGGGCCGCACCATCCGCTAAGCTTTAGTACCGCGGGACGAATGATGGTTCGGCCCGCCAGCCCGTAGCCCGGGTCAAGCGCCAGCGTAACCCGGGATCGCTCGTAACGGGTTGCGCGCTCCGCTCCACCCGGGCTACCAACGAATGCCGCGAGGGAGGAACCAACCATGAGCCATGACCGATCGACCGTCGAAGCCGTCGTGCAGAACTATTTCGACGGACTCTATGAAGGCGACGCCGACAAGCTCGGCGCGATGTTTCACCCCTCCGCCGACCTGCGCTGGGTGGAAAAGAGCGAGCTTCAGGTGCTGACCGTGCCGGACTGGCTCGACCGGGTCCGCAAGCGGCCGTCGGCGAAGGCGGAAGGCAAGCCGCGCGAGGATTTCATCGTCACCATCGACCGTTCGGACGACGTCACCGCCTTCATCAAGGTCCGCTGCCAATTGCCGCCGCGCTATTTCACCGACTATCTGGTGGCGATGAAGCTCAAAGACGGCTGGCAGATCGTCTCGAAATCCTATCGTTACGACCTGCGGGAGTAAGTACACCCGGGGCTTGGCTGATCGGACGGCCGCTTTTTCGATCTCGCACGGTCGAGCCGTCCACGCACATTGACCTTGCCTGCGCTTCGGGGCCAATTGGACCGGCCATGGAAGCCAGATTCCAGACCTTCCTGATCCTGCTTGCCGTGCTGGCGGGCACGGCGCTGTTGGCGCGGCGCCTCAATGTCGCGCCCGCCATCCTCTTGATGCTGGCCGGCATCGCGCTGGCGTTCGTGCCGGGCATGCCCAGCATCGAATTGCCGCCGGAACTGGTGCTGCTCATGGTGCTGCCGCCGCTGATCTACATGGCCGCGGTGGCCATGAGCTGGCGGGAGTTCAAGAACAGCCTTCGTCCGATCGTGCTGCTCGCCGTCGGCTGCGTGATCTTCACGGCGGCGGCGGTCGCGACCGCCACTCACTACCTGATCGGGCTGCCCTGGGAGGTCGGGTTCCTGCTTGGTGCGATCGTGGCGCCGCCCGACGTGGTCGCCCCGCTTGCGATCGCGCGGCGGCTCCATCTCCCCCGCCGCATCCTCGTCATACTCGAAGGCGAGGGGCTGGCGAATGATGCCACGGCGCTGATCCTCTACCGCTTCGCCCTCGCGGCGATCACCACCGGCGCCTTCTCGCTGCCGAAGGCCACCGGCGAATTTGCAGCCATCGTCGTCTGCGAGATCGCGTTCGGCATCGCGGTCGGATGGTTGAGCCTGCGCGCCCGCCAGCACTCGCGCGATCCGCAGGTCGAGATCACGCTCTCGCTGATCACGCCCTATGTGGCCTATTGGCTGCCGGAGCACTTTGGCGGCTCCGGCGTGATCGCCACGGTCGCCTGCGGTCTCTACGTGAGCTGGAACGGGCCGCTTCTGATTCCTTCCGCCACCCGCCTGCAGGGCATCTTTTTCTGGGACTTGGTGATCTACCTGATCGAAGGCATCCTGTTTTTGCTCACCGGCTTCCAGATGCGTTCGCTCTACGAGAAGTCGAAGGCATTTCCGCTCGACGACATCCTCTCCACCACCGCGCTGGTGATCGCGGTCATCGTCATCGCCCGCTTTGCCTGGGTGTTTCCCGCAACCTACCTGCCGCGGATCCTGAGCGAGCGCGTGCGACAGCGTGATCCGCAGCCGCGCTGGCAATGGACATTCCCGATCGCCTTCGTCGGCGTCCGCGGCGCGGTGTCGCTCGCCGCCGCACTGGCGCTGCCGTTCGCGCTCGCGAGCGGCGAGCCTTTTCCCTATCGCGACATGATCCTGTTCGTCGCCTTCGGCGTCATCTTCATCACGCTGGTGGGGTTCGGCTTGACCCTACCCACCGTCGTGGGTTGGCTGAACATCGCCAAGGACGGCTGCGCCGAGACTATCGCCGAGCATGAAGCCGAAATTGTCGCGAGGCGCCAGGCGCTGGCCGCCGGCCTCGCATCGCTCGACGCCATCGTCGACGAGCGCGAGCTCTCCGAAGAGGTCGTGAAGCTGCTGCGGGCGCGGCACGATATCCGCACCAACCAATTGCCGGCCGCGCTCGACCCCGACAACCACGACGTCTCCGCCAACGGCACCGAGCTGACGCGGGAATTGATCGCGACCGAGCGCCAGTTCATCCACGCCCTGCTCCGCGACGGCAAGATCACCGACGAGACGCGGCGCCGGATCGAGCGCGATCTCGACCTGGAAGAGGCCAGCCTCGCGAACCGCGAATATCGGAAGATACCGCTGTAATCGGGGGCAGGCCACCGCACAGGGTGCGCTACCGCGAGGCGCAGAATTCCTTGACAGCACCGACCACGGCGGCGCCGATCATGTCCTGCCGTTCCGTGGACGCCATCGCCAGCTCTTCGTCCCGGTTGATGATCGAGCCGGCCTCGAACAGGACGGCAGGCACGCGCGTCCGCGAGAGCACGATGAGCTGGTCGTACCGGTAGAGCCCGACCTTCTTGTCCAGCAGTTTGCGCCGGTACCGACCCATCACCGCCTGCGAATATTGGCGGGCATATTGCAGGCCCTGCGCCTTCATTCGATTGCCGAGCAGCCGGGCGAACCTCAGGCTGGTCCAGAATTTCGGATTGTCGTGAGAAACGAACAGCGAATAGCCGCTGAACCGGTCGCTGAAATGGCTCTTCGTTCCCTCGAACTCCCATTCTTCGAGAAAGGAATCAGGCACCGAGTCATGGTGGATCGACAGGACCAGATCGGCCCCCGAATTGTTGATCGCGGTGGCGCGCTTGAACAGGCTCGGCCTTTTCGGGCCTTCCGTCACCAAGAGGCTGGTTTGCGCAAAGCCTTCCGACTTCAGTTTGTCCTCGATGCGTTTCGCAAGGCGGAGATTGAAATCGAACTCCGGAATGTTGCGAGCGCTCCTCGCACCCGGCGCGTCGGCGGTATGGCCGACGTCCAGGATGAGCTTGAATTTGGACCGGTCGCATTTCGATGGCACGGCCTTTGGCGCAGTCCTGACACTCCCGCGCGGCCATGCGGCATATCTCGTGTCGAGCGACACGAGCGACAACAGGATGATCATGATGATCGGACTGTGGCGCCACACGCCCGGCATCGTAGCCCGGATGTAGCGAAGCGCAATCCAGGATCGGTCTGTCAACTGGCGAAGATGTCCCGGGTTACGCTTTCGCTTCACCCGGGCTACGACCTACTCCGCCGCGGCGTTCTGGCCGGGACCGCCAACGAAGCCTGCCGGGTCGCCGAAACGCTCGATCATGACCGCCGTCAGATCCTTGGCCTTGCTGGTGACACAGGCGCCGGAACGGACGGTGTAACGATCCTGATGCGCAACATGCGGCGGGGCCTCGCCCTGTTGCAGCGCGCGGGCCGCGTCCATCACCAGCTTGCGGAAATGCATGATGCCGAGATCGGTCGGCCCGAGATGCTCGCGGGTGCGGTCGGCAATCGGGCCCTGGCTGTCCTGCACCGCGGCATCCTGCTCTGAGACGCCCTTGATGCCGGTGTAGCTCTTGGTCTTCTGCAGTTTGCGATCGATCAGGTAGTCGTTCGACTTGTTGCGCAGCGGCACATAGTTCTCGTCGATCTCGGCGATCACGCCGTTGCCGCGGTCATAGGCGTCGCGCTCCGCTTGCGTGATCGGACGCTGCGGATTCCAGGCATAGGTGTAGATCCAGCACTTGGTGTCGCTGACCGGCACGAAGCTCTGGCCGAAGATGTTCTCGCCCGGCATCGAGCTCGGCGCGTAAGCGTGAACCGGCATCAGGAACTGGGCGATGCGCCAGTAGATGTTGTCAGTGCCGGTGAGGCGCCCGCCTGCGATCGTCAGCCCGGCGTCATGCGGGTTGATCTTGATCACCGGCCGCGGGTCTTCGGCGATCCAGCGCATGTGCTCGGTCGCCACGCGCACCAGCGGATTGACGAAATGCTTCTTGATGTCGAGGATCTCGTTCTCGTCCTTCTCGAACGACAGATGCGCGAAGGTGAAATGCGCGGTATCGATCGAGCCTTCCAGCGCCTGCACCCAATTGCAGTCCTGCCATTTCTTGCTGACGTAGCGGTGCGACGGCGGCAGCAGCGCCATCTCCAGCGCCGGCAATTCCGGCACTGAATCAGCCGGGCCCATATAGGCCCAGATCATCTCGCCCCATTCGCGCACCGGATAGGACTTGATGCGGATGTGATCCTTGGCGTTGAGATCGGGATAGGAGGTCGGCATGTCGACGCAGCGGCCGTCGGTGTCGAACTTCCAGCCGTGATAGACGCAGCGGATGCCGCATTCCTCATTGCGGCCGAGCCAGAGATTGGCGCCGCGATGCGGGCAATATTGGTCGATGACGCCAACGACGCCGCGACTATCGCGGAAGGCGAGCAGCTCCTCGCCGAGGACGGTGACCTTCTTCGGCTCGCTGTCAGGCTCTGGCAGCTCCTCCGACAACAGCACCGGCAGCCAAAAGCGGCGCAACAGCTCGCCCATTCCCGTGCCCGGCCCGCTTTCGGTCAAGAACTTGTTGTCTTCCGCGCGAAGCATAGGGCGCCCTCCCGTTCTTGTTTTGGTTGTGGGGAAGCTTGGCGCAAGCGCAAGCGCGGGTCAACGCGCGCTGCATCAACGTGTCACACATATAGATTGTGAGGTTTATCACACACAATTTCCGGTGAAGATGATAGCGATGGTTGCACTGCCATGCCCCATTCAGGAAAGGATGCTCAGATGACGACGTCGGAAGCCGAAGTCCAAACCGCTGTTCGTGGCGGATGCGCTCTCTTCAGGCGAATGATCGCAAACCTGGAAATCAGGATCCGCGACGAGCGGCGCAGGCTCGCCGTCCTCGAAGCCAGCTTGAGGAAGGCGGAGTCTCAACCAGGGCCCGAACCGACCCTCATCGAGCAGCTCAAGCAGTCGATCGCAACATTGCAGAGCCAGATCGATGAGGATGAGATGAGCCTTGCCGACATCCGCATCGACTTCGAGATGTTCTGCGCGTGATAGGTAGCGGAACGCCGTCCTGCGTTCACCGTCACACCGGCCGCTCGCCCTTCACTGTGACGCGCGTGCCGGCGCGGGTGTGGGGCCAGTAGTCCCACATCGCACGGTGCTGGGTGCAGCGATTGTCCCAGAAGGCGATCGCGTTCTCGGTCCAGCGGAAGCGGCACTGGAACAGCGGATTTTCCGCGTGCTGATAGAGATAGGCGAGGATCGCATCGCTCTCGTCGCGGGGAATGTCTACGATGTGGCGGGTGAAGCCGCGATTGACATAGAGCGCCTTCCTTCCCGTCACCGGATGCGTGCGCACCACCGGATGCTCGGCATGGGGATAGCTCGGCTTGTCGGCGACGCCATAATTGGCGTAGAGGCCGCGATAGATCGGCTCGCCGTCATGCAGCGCGGTGAGCCCTTCGAGATAGGCCTTCATCCGCTCCGACAGCGCCTCATAGGCCGCATACATATTGGCGAACAGCGTGTCGCCGCCGTGCGGCGGGCACTGCCTGATGTAGAGGATCGAGCCCATCGGCGGCTCGAGATCGCAGGACACGTCCGAATGCCAGCCTTCGCCATTGGCGCGCGGTGAATCCTTGTCGGCGTAGATCTTCATCAGCGCGGGATCCTCGCCCTGATGCGGCGCGGCGGGATGGATGTGCAATTCGCCGAACTTGCGGCCGAAAGCGAGATGGTCCTTTGGCGTGATGCGCTGGTCGCGGAAGAAGATCACGAGGTTCTCGGCAAGCGCGCGATGGATCTCGTCCATCTGGCGATTGGAGCGCGCATCGTCGGAGACGAGCTGCGCGACATCGACACCGGAAATCTCCGCGCCGATGATCGGCGTCAGCTTTTCGACGCCGATGGTCTCATAGGGCTCGCTTTCGTCGGCGAGATGCTTGTAGCGAGGACCTTGCTTGCCGGACAGCGAGCTCATGGGTGTTGCTCCCAATCGTTATTGTTGGGAGCATCGTAGCCCGGATGGAGCGAAGCGCAATCCGGGATCAGTCCGTTAGGGTAGGAGCAGTCCCGGGTTTCTCTTCGCTCCACCCGGGCTACGATGTTACTCCGCCGCGGTGACGGTGCTCGCGGGCACGCTGCTGCCCTGGCCGTAGCGCTGGTCGATGTAGTCGATCACCAGCGCCTTGAAGTCGGCAGCGATCGCGGGGCCGCGCAGGGTGCGGAACTTCTTGCCGTCGACGAAAACAGGCGCGGCCGGCGCTTCGCCGGTGCCCGGCAGCGAGATGCCGATATTGGCGTGCTTGGATTCGCCGGGACCGTTGACGATGCAGCCCATGACAGCGACGTTGAGCTGCTCGACGCCGGGATACTTCGTCTTCCAGGCCGGCATCTCGTCGCGGATGAAATCCTGGATCGAGCGCGCCAGCTCCTGGAACGTGGTCGAGGTCGTGCGGCCGCAACCCGGGCAGGCCGCGACCAGCGGCACGAAGGTGCGGAAACCCATGGTCTGCAAGAGTTCCTGCGCGACCTGGACCTCCAGCGTGCGGTCGCCGCCGGGCTCAGGCGTCAATGAGATGCGGATGGTGTCGCCGATGCCGTCCTGCAAGAGGATGCCGAGGGCGGCGGAGGAGGCGACGATGCCCTTCGATCCCATGCCGGCCTCGGTGAGGCCGAGATGAATCGCATAATCCGAGCGACGCGCCAGATCCTGATAGACCGCGATCAGATCCTGCACGGCCGAGACCTTGGCCGACAGGATGATGCGGTCCTTCGGCATGCCGAGCTCTTGCGCGCGGGCCGCCGACAGCAACGCCGACTGCACCATGGCTTCGCGCGTCACCGCGCGGGCATCGCGCGGGTTCGGCGAGGCCGTGTTCTCGTCCATCAGCTTGGTCAGGAGTTCCTGATCGAGCGAACCCCAGTTCGCGCCGATACGGACCGGCTTGTTGTTCTTGTTGGCGATCTCGATGATGTCGGCGAACTGCGAATCGCGCTTGTTCTTGAAGCCGACATTGCCGGGATTGATGCGGTACTTGTCGAGCGCCTCGGCGCAGGCCGGATATTCGGCGAGCAGCTTGTGGCCGATATAGTGGAAGTCACCGATCAGGGGCGTGTCGATGCCGCGCTTGCGTAAGGCATCGCGGATATGCGGAACGGCGGCGGCTGCTTCCTCGCGGTCGACCGTGATGCGCACCATCTCCGAGCCGGCTCGGGAAAGGGCCGCGACCTGCGCCACCGTACCGTCGACATCGGCGGTGTCGGTGTTGGTCATCGACTGCACGACGATCGGGGCGCCCCCGCCGACGGCGACATGGCCGACCATGACCTGGGTTGTCTGATGCCGGGCCTTGGGACCGGCGACATCGCTCAATAGTTCGGGCTTGTTCATGGCGTCTCGAATATCAGGTTTTGGTGACATTCACCAAGGGGGCACGAAGGCGGGCTGGCGCTTTATTGGATCACATATTTTCTAACGGAGATTCAACGAGTTGCGCCTGAAGCGGAGATCGGAGCAAGACGGGCGGTTGTCCGGACGCTGACCGGTATATCGGGGGAGGATTCGGGGGATTAAAGGGCCCGCGAACACGCGAGGACGGCTTTTCATCCCCCGCTGCGCGCCATAGCTTAAAGTAAACACAACCTGCGGGAGGTGCAGATGGCAACGAGGGATGGGCTTATCACCACGGCGGAACTTGCCGATATCCTGCATCAGCCGGATCTTCGCCTGTTCGACTGTACGACCTATCTGGAGCCTGCGCCCGAAGGCAGCGGCGTGCCCTATATTGCGGTGCCAGGGAAAGCGACCTTTGAGGCCGGCCATGTCGCGGGCGCCGATTTTCTCGATCTGCAGGGCGAATTCTCCGATCCGAACACGGAACTGCGGTTCATGATGCCCCACGTCGGGCAGCTCGAAGCCGCATTCGGCCACCACGGGATCGGTCCCGACAGCCGGGTGGTGCTGTATTCGATCGGCACCCCGATGTGGGCGACGCGCTTCTGGTGGATGCTGAAATCGCTGGGCTTCGACGGAGCCTCCGTGCTCGACGGCGGCCTGGACAAGTGGAAGGCGGAAGGCCGCCCGCTCGAGACTGGCCCCGCCAAGGGCTATCCGCCGGCGACGTTTGCAGCCAAACCGCGAACGGGTTTCTTCGTCAGCAAGAACGACGTGCTCGCCACGCGCGGCGACCAGGGCACCGTCACCGTCAATGCGCTGGGTCCGCAATTCCACGCAGGCCTTGAGCCCAGCCGCTACGGCCGGCCAGGCCGTATTCCCGGGAGCGTCAATGTGCCGGCGGCGACGTTGCTCGATCCGGCAACGAAAACGTTCGTTGCGCCGGCGGAGGCCGCAGCAAGATTCGCGAGCCAAGGCATCAGCAAGGACAAGCGCGTGATCGCCTATTGCGGCGGCGGCATTTCCGCCACGGTCGATTTGTTCCAACTCCATCGGCTCGGCTACGACAACCTCACCCTCTATGATGCGTCGATGGGCGAATGGGCCAAGGACGAGACGCTGCCGATCGAGAGGGGATAGGCGCGAAGCGCAAGTTCTCTCCGCGTCATTGCGAGCGAAGCGAAGCAATCCATGGCGCCGCCTGCGGAAGCATGAATTGCTTCGCTGTGCTCGCAATGACGCGGAAAGTCTACCACAACACGCACCTGTCATTCCGGGGCGATGCGAAGCATCGAGCCCGGAATCCATTTATTCACTCGCGCGTGCGGCCCGATGGATTCCGGGCTCGCGACTTCGTCGCGCCCCGGAATGACAGTGATGGTTCACGCCGGCACGTTGGGATCCGGCGTCACTTTCGGATCGGGCTTGTTGACGAGATAGAGGCCGACGATCACCAAGAGCGCCGCGACGCCGAAAACGGGCGTCAGCGTGTCGTGCATGATGATGTAGGCAGCGACGACGCCGAACAGCGGCGTGATGAAGGTGAAGGCCGACAGTTTGCTGGCGGAATACATCTTCACCATCGCAAACCAGATCACAAAGGTGCAGCCGACCACCCAGATCGCCTGGTACGTCATCAAGGCAAGCGACAGCGGGCTCGGAAAATGGGTGACGGTTTCGCCCGCAAGCCACGAGGCGATACCCAGGATCGGAATCGACAGGGCGACCTGGTAGCCGAGCGCCTTTTCCGGCGCGGCCTTGCGCAGCGCCGTTCCCTTGGCGACCAGCGTCGTGGCCGCCCATAGTGCGCCGCCGCCGACCACCATCAGGTCGCCCAGCAATATTTTGGCGTCGACATCAGGCTGCGGCACGCCGATCGCGAGCGCGACGCCGGCAAAACTCAAGGCGAGCCCGCTCCACTGCAAAGCGGAGAGCCGCTCGCCGAGGAACTGATAGGAGCCGAGCGCGACGAAGAACGGTGCCGTATAAAGGAAGACCGACGCGCGCGAGGCTGAAGTGAACATCAGGCCGCTGAAGATCAGCACGAACTCGATGCCGAACATCAAGCCCGCGGCCAGGCCGGCCAGAAGCGTGCCGTCGCGCTCGAAGAATTTGACGCCGCGCAGCCAGCCCACGATCAGCATCACCGGCAACGCGCCGGCGGAGCGGATCATCGCCTGCAGCATCGGCGGAATGTCTGATATCACGAGCTTGATCGCGATCTGGTTGAATCCCCAGCTCACGCACAGCATCAGCATGATCGCGACCGCACCCGGGGTGAGCGCGCGCCCGGTAGCGGCGACGCTGGAGATGGTTTGCGTTGACATGTTGCCTCAGTTTCCGGCTTGGCGCCGTGTTATCTTTGTCAGCGTGATCGCCGGAACAGGGACTTCCGGATTTGTGCAGAAGAGATCGTCATTGCGAGCGGAGCGAAGCAATCCATTTCACCGCTCGTGGAGGCGTGGATTGCTTCGCTCCGCTCGCAATGACGGGAATTCGATTTTCCTAGATTACTTCTGGCAATGCGCGCAAGTGCCGGCGATCTCGACCACCGACAGCTTCGGCGCAAAGCCCGCCGCGCGCGCCGCGGCCTTCAGGCTCTGTGCCACCGGCGCCGCCGGGATTTCGCCGACCGCGCCGCAGCGATCGCAGATCAGGAACGCCACCATCGAAGTCTCGTCGTGATCATGGGCGCAGGCCAGAAACGCGTTCCGGCTTTCGATGCGGTGGACGAGGCCGTTTTCCATCAGGAAGTCGAGCGCGCGGTAGACGGTGATCGGCGCCGGGCGCGGCATCGACTTGGCGAGCTCGTCGATCACCTCATAGGCGCCGAGCGGCCGGTGGCTGGACAATAGCGCCCCGAGCACCTGACGGCGGATCGGCGTGAACTTCTGCGCCCGCCGCGCGCAGACCTCCTCGGCATGCGCGATCCCCTCCGCAGTGCAGCGGCCGTGATCGTGGTCAGGTGCAGGAAATGTGGTTTTTGCCAACGTCATATGCATCATTTTAGCAGCCTGACGGGCGATCCCAAAGCCCCGGGCCCCGTCGCGTTCCCAGCCATGTTCTGGAAGCGGAGCTGCCTTCCGCTAACCGAGCGTGCGGAAATCATAAGCTAGCTTATTATAGCCAAAGCTTATGGAGGGTAATTATGCCGGGGTCCGTCGACGCGAACTTCATGTTCACGCTCGGTGAATTGTTTCGCCTGATCCGCGTCTACGCGGACAAGGAGGCCGCGCGCTACGGAATCACCCGCGCGCAATGGGCGGTGCTGACCAAGGTCGAGCGCAGCGAGGGAATGAAGCAGACCGAGCTTGCCGAGCTGCTCGAGATGCAACCGATCACGCTGACGCGGCTGATCGACAAGCTCTGCGACAATGGCTGGATCGAGCGCCGCGGCGACGAGAACGACCGTCGCGTCAACCGCCTCTATCTGCGCAAGGCGGCGCGCCCGCTGCTCGCCAAGCTCGCCGGCCTTCGCTCCGAACTCACTGCGACCGCGCTGGAAGGCATCAATCCCGCCGATGCCCACCGCCTGCTCGCCCAACTCGAATCAATCAAGGAAAACGTCCGCAATGCCATCCAAACCCCGGCCGGCGAACCCTCCAGAAAAGAGCAGCGCTATGGCTGATCCCGTCCTGAAACTCGCGCCCGAGCAGAGGGACAATCCGGCCTCGGCTCCAGCGAAGACCGATCAGCCGCGCGGCCTGATGGCGGGCTTGCGGCGCTATCGCCGATTCCTCCTCCTGGTCGTGTTGCCGCTGGTGGTGCTGGTCGGCGGCGTCGTCTTCTATCTTAACGGCGGCCGCTACGTGTCGACCGACGACGCCTATGTCGGCGCGCAGAAGGTGCTGATCACGCCCGACATCTCCGGAAAGATCGAGAAGGTCGTGGTCACGGAAGGTCAGCAGGTCAAGGAAGGCGACGTGCTGTTCGAGATCGACCCGGTGCCGTTCCGCCTTGCGGTGGACCAGGCCAAGGGCGCGCTCGACCAGGCACGCACGACCTACGACAACCTGGTCGCCAATATCAGAATCTATGGCCAGATGCTCGACCTGGCGCAACGCGGGGTCGACCTCAAACAGCGTGACGTCGACCGCAAGCAGTCGCTGGTGAAGAGCAATTTCGGTTCGCAGCTCGACCTCGACAATGCCGCGACGTCGCTGGTGACCGCGAGCGCGCAGGCTGAGTTCATCAAGCAGCAGATCTCCAGTTCCAAGGCGCAACTGCTCGGCAATCCCGATCTGCCGCTGGAGCAATTCCCGCCTTATGCGCAGGCCAAGGCCAAGCTCAATGATGCCCAGCGCAACCTGGACCACACCGTGATGCGCGCGCCGATGGCGGGCACCGCCACCCAGGTCGAGCAGATCCAGCTCGGCCGCTTCATCGCCGCCGGCACGCCGGTGTTCTCCATCATCGACGTGGCGAACCCCTGGGTCGACGCCAACCCGAAGGAATCCGACTTCACCTATGTCGCGGTCGGCCAGCCGGTCGACCTCGAGGTCGACGCCTTCCCGAACCACACGTTCAAGGGCACGGTCGGCTCGCTCTCGCCCGGCACTGGCGCGCAGTTCGCGATCCTGCCGCCGCAGAACGCGACCGGCAATTTCGTGAAGGTCGTGCAGCGCGTGCCAGTCAGGATCTATTTCGACCAGAACGACAGGATGGTGCGCAAGCTGAAGGCGGGCATGAGCGTCTACGCGACCATCGACACCAACCATCGCCGCTCGCTGTCCGGCCTGCTCGGCCTGTCCTCGGCCGCAGCGACCCACGAACAGGACTGATCTCAGCAATGTCGACGGCGGCCCCCTCGCCCAGCATGGTGCCCGGCATGCGCCGGAACATGGTGACGGTCTGCGCCATGACGGCGACCGTCATGCAGGCGCTGGACACCACCATCGCCAATGTCGCGCTGCCCTATATGCAGGGCACGCTGTCGGCGTCGCAGGACCAGATCAACTGGGTGCTGACGTCCTACATCGTGGCGGCGGCGATCATGACCGCGCCGGTCGGCTGGATCGCCAACCGGTTCGGGCGCAAGCGCATCTTCATCATCTGCTCCGCGGGCTTCACCGTTGCCTCCGTGCTGTGCGGCCTGGCGCAGGACATCACCCAGATGGTGCTGTTCCGCCTGCTGCAGGGCGTGTTCGGCGCAGCGCTGGTGCCGCTGTCGCAGGCCGTGATGCTCGACTCCTACGCACTGCATGAGCGCGCCAAGGCGATGTCGATCTGGGGCATGGGCGTGATGATGGGCCCGATCATGGGCCCATCGCTCGGTGCCTGGCTGACCGAGACCTATTCCTGGCACTGGGTGTTCTTCGTCAACCTGCCGTTCGGCGCCATCACCGTGCTCGGCCTCATCGTCTTCATGGACGAGACCAAGCAGAATTTGAACCTGCGCTTCGACTGGTTCGGCTTCGGCGCGCTCGCGCTCGCGATCGGCTCGCTGCAGCTCGCGCTCGACCGCGGCGAGCAGCTCGGCTGGCTCGAATCCAACGAGATCATAGCCGAATTCATCATCTCCGGCATCGGCTTCTATTACTTCTTCGCCCATTCGTTCACGACGACAAAACCCTTCATCCAATTCGAGCTGTTCAAGGACAAGAATTTCGTCGGCGGCTGCGTGTTCATGACCGTGATGGGGCTCGTGCTCTACTCGACCATGGCGCTGTCCTCGCCTTACTTGCAGAACGTGATCGGCTATCCCATCATCACCGCCGGCGTGCTGTTGGCGAGCCGCGGCTGCGGCACCTTTGTTGCGATGATGCTGGTGGGGCGCATGATGCGGTTCATCGAGGCGCGCACGCTGATCATCTCCGGCCTCGCGCTGACGGCGGCGTCGCTGTTCGTGATGACGGGCTGGACCGACCAGACCAGCGCGACCGAGATCGTGGTCGTGAGCATCGTCCAGGGTTTCGGCTTCGGACTGGTATTCGTGCCGCTCTCGACCGTCGCGTTCTTGACGCTGCCCAATCACCTGCGCACCGACGGCACCTCGATGCTGACGCTGCTGCGCAACGTCGCGAGTTCGATCGGCATCTCCATCGTGATCGCGCAGCTCACGGAAGGCTCCCGGCGCATCTATGCGACACTGTCCGAACACATCAACCCGTTCAACCACGCACTGCAGATGCCCAATGTCAGTGGCATGATCAATTTGAACACCGACACCGGCCGCGCGATGGCGGATAAGATCGTCGCGGTGCAAGCGCAGATCATCGCGTTCGCCCACGACTACCAGCTCGTGATGGTGTTCATCCTGGCCTCGATCCCGCTTGCGATCATGATCGGCTCGACCAAGGCGGCGCTGCGGTCGCAGTCGCAGGCATCATCGGACCATGCGGCGGTGATGGATTAGGGCTAACCCAGGTCCCCCGTCATTGCGAGCGGAGCGAAGCAATCCATCTCTCAGCTTGCGGCGGCGTGGATTGCTTCGCTTCGCTCGCAATGACGACGTGGCGGGCCTCGGGGCTTACGCTGGCGCTCCACCCGGGCTGCTGCACTCACGAAGGAGTTATTCCGGGCGCGGCGGCCCTGGTTGATGCGTCGACCAATCCTATCTCCTCACCGATATCCCTGGAGGTTGGAACATGGCGGGTTCAGCACTGGTCGTCGGTGCGAGCGGTATTGTCGGCAATAATCTGGTCCGGCACCTTCGTCAGCGGGGGTGGCAGGTTTACGCCTTGGCGCGTCGGCCGCCGGCCAATATCGACGGCGTGCAGCCCGTGGCGGCGGACCTGCTGGATCCCGCGTCGGTTCGCAAGGCGCTGCAGGGGTTGAGACCGACGGACGTTTTCATCAGTACGTGGTTGCGGCAGAACACCGAGGCTGAGAATATCAGGGTCAACTCCGCAATGGTGCGCAACCTGCTCGATGCATTGTCGCCTGCAGGCTCGGTCAGGCATGTCGCGCTCGTCACCGGGCTCAAGCACTATCTTGGTCCGTTCGAAAACTACGGCAAGGGCAGCCTGCCCGCCACGCCGTTTCGGGAAGACCAGCCACGGCTCGATATCGAGAATTTCTACTACGCCCAGGAAGACGAAGTGTTCGCTGCGGCCAAGCGCGACGGCTTTGGCTGGAGCATCCATCGTCCGCACACCATCATCGGCTATGCCGTGGGCAACGCGATGAACATGGGCGTGACGCTCGCGGTCTACGCCACGATTTGCCGAGAGACCGGACGGCCGTTCCTGTTTCCGGGCTCCGCGACGCAGTGGAACGGTCTCACCGATATGACGGATGCGCGGCTGCTCGCGCGCCATCTGGAATGGGCGGCGACGACGCCGGGCGCCCGCAATCAGGCGTTCAATGTCGTCAATGGCGACGTGTTTCGCTGGAGCTGGATGTGGCAGCGGCTGGCCGACTGGTTCAACCTAAAGCCGGCGCCATTTCCGGGCGAAGGGATTCCGCTGGAGCGGCAATTGACTGATGCGGGTCCGATCTGGTCCGACATCGCGCGGAAATATCGGCTGGCCGAGCACGATCTCGGCGTGCTCGCCTCGGCCTGGCACACCGACGCCGACCTCGGCCGCCCGATCGAGGTCGTCACCGATATGAGCAAAAGCCGCAAGCTCGGCTTCCTGGAATACCAGGCAACCGACGACAGCTTCTTCGATCTCTTCGCCCGTCTGCGGGAAGAGAGAATCATTCCGTAACGCCTGCCGGTCACGCCACCGCGTCGAGCCGGACGTAGCCCGGGTGGAGCGAACGCGTAACCCGGGACATCAGCGTCAAGGTTTGCGAGCGGCCCCGGGTTACGCTGGCGCTCCACCCGGGCTACAGCACTCCAACGCGGCGCCGTCAGCCGGCGATCTCGGTCAATTCATCGACGGCGAGCAGGGCTTCCGAGCAATCATCGTCGCGGAAGTAGGCGCTGCGGGTGAACAGCACAGGAATGCCGGCGCGCGAGGCCGCGAGCAATCCGTTGCGCGAGTCCTCGATGGCGATGCAGCGCGAAGCGGGGAGCGAAAGCCGCGCCAGCATCATGAGATAGACGTCGGGCGCCGGCTTCTTCTCCGGCACATCGTCGCCCGCGACGATCGCCTCGAACCATTCAGCCCAATCCTCGCCCAGCGCGACCGACAATAGCGCATCGATATTGGCATGCGAGGTCGTCGTCGCGATCGCCAGCCGTTGGCTGCGCCGTCGTGCCTTTCGGAGCAAGGCCTCCACGCCGGGCCGCAGCGGGCAGCCGCCCGTTGCGATCAGCTCGGCATAACGCGCGGTCTTGATCCCGTGCAGCTCTGCGATCTCGCGATTCGATAGCAGCGGCATGGTTCGCTTGCACATGGCAAACGCGCGGATCCGCTCCTTGCCTCCGGCGACACGCAGCAACCCTCCGTAGGTCGCCTGGTCCCAGTACCAGTTGAGGCCTGCGCGCGAGAACGCGTCGTTGAAGGCGCGGCGGTGTACCTCCTCCGTCTCGGCCATTGTGCCGTCGACGTCAAAGATCAGTGCGTGGGCGCGAGCGATGAGGTCCTCGAAGGCCGCCGTCCGCACGGCTGTCAGCGTCTCGCTCATGTCTCCTGGTCCGTCGCGCCTTTCGAAAATACCCGGCTTGCCAGCACATCACCGGCCTCGATCGACATCACATCGTCGGTCGTGAGCACCCGGTCGAGCCGGGAGACGATGCGGTTGGCCTGGCGGAGCCGGATGCGATCCAGAGCATTGCGGATCGAACGCGCGTTGGAGAATAGCGGCTGGGTCTTGCGCACGGCGATGTAGCGGATGAAGGCATCACGCGCCGCCGATGAAAGACGATAGTTCTGCTGCTGCAGCATCAATTCGGCGATCGCGAGCAGCTCGGCGTCCGAATAATCGGGGAAGTCGATGTGATGGGCGATGCGGGAACGAAAACCCGGATTGCTCTGGAAGAATTTTTCCATGCGGTCGCCATAGCCGGCGAGGATCACGACCAGATCCTCGCGCTGCTGCTCCATGATCTGCAGGAGAATCTCGATCGCCTCCTGGCCATAGTCGCGCTCATTGTCGGGGCGATAAAGATAATAGGCCTCGTCGATGAACAGCACGCCGCCCATCGCCTTCTTCAGGATCTCCTTGGTCTTCGGCGCAGTGTGGCCGATATATTGCCCGACCAGATCGTCGCGGGTGACGCTGATGACATGGCCGCGGCGCACGAAGCCGAGCCGGTGCAGGATGCTGGCCATGCGCAACGCCACCGTGGTCTTGCCGGTGCCGGGATTGCCGGTGAAGGACATGTGCAGGGTCGGAAAGGTGGTGGCGAGCGCCATCTTCTGCCTGATACGCTCGACCAGCAGCAGCGCTGCGATCTCGCGGATGCGCGTCTTCACGGGCACCAAGCCGATCAGCTCGGAATCGAGCTGGTCGAGCACGGCGCCGATGCCGAGGTCGGCGAATTCGCGCCGGAGATCGACGGCCTCCAGCGGGGCTTCGTGAGTCTGTGGCTGTGGTTGCGTCATCCTGCTCTCGTGTCGAAAAGCTCCGTCGCCGCAACCTAGCGACGACGGAGAAGTGCATCCGGACCAGGTCGGCCGAGGGAGCCACCCGCCTGGCTTTGAACCGGACGCGGTTAACGGTCGACGTAACGCTCGCCTTCAGGGCGTTCCGCCGCGTAAGCGTGTGTCGAGTAACGGAGGTTGCGGCCGACGGATTCCTGCCGGTCGAGACGGAAGCCGGGCTCGTCCTTGGGCCGGTTGACGATGAAGGAGATGCGAACGGACTCCCATCCGTGGCTCGAATCGAAACCCGAGATTCGAATGTAACGGTCGCCATACACGCGCCGGCATTCGGCGAGCTCCCGCATGATGCCCGCGGCGTCGGGCAAATCGAACATCGGCAAGCCCCACATCTCCCAATAGGTGTTGCGGGGATGCGGATCGTCGGTGAACTCGATGTTCACCGCCCAGCCCTTGTCGAGGCAGTATTGAACCTGCGCGGTGATCTGCTCGTCGGTGAGATCGGGCAGGAAGGAGAAGCAGCCCTGGGTTATGCGCATGATCAAGCTCCTTTCAGACCGCGACGCTCGGTGTCGGAACGAAATCCGGAGCATCGGTCGATTCGTAGTTGAAGGTGACGTCCTTCCAGACCTCGAGCGCCTCGCGCAGCGGCGTGCAGCTCTGCGCAGCCTTGGCCAGGATCTCCGGCCCCTCATGGACGTAGTCGCGCCCCTCGTTGCGGGCGAGGATCATGGCTTCCAGCGCGACGCGGTTGGCGGTGGCGCCCGCCTGGATGCCCTGCGGGTGACCAATGGTGCCGCCACCGAACTGCAGCACGACGTCCTCGCCCAAGAGGTCGAGCAACTGATGCATCTGGCCGGCATGGATGCCGCCCGAGGCCACCGGCATCAGCTTGTTGAGGCTGGCCCAATTCTGGTCGAAGAACACGCCGTGCTCGAGCTGCATCGGATTGAAGTCCTCGCGGCAGATGTCGTAGTAGCCGCGCGTCGTGTTCGGATCGCCCTCGAGCTTGCCGACGACAGTACCGGCGTGAATGTGATCCACGCCCGCGAGCCGCATCCATTTTGCAATCACACGGAACGAGACGCCATGCGACCGTTGCCGGGTGTAGGTGGAGTGGCCGGCGCGGTGCAGATGCAGGATCATGTCGTTCTTGCGCGCCCATTTCGCCATCGACTGGATCGCGGTGTAGCCGATCACGAGATCGATCATGATGACGACGGAGCCGAGCTCGCGGGCGAAATCGGCGCGTTCGTACATGTCCTCCATCGTCGCCGCGGTGACGTTGAGATAGGTACCCTTGATCTCCCCGGTCGCGGCCTGCGCGCGGTTCACCGCCTCCATGCAGTAGAGGAAGCGCTCGCGCCAATGCATGAAGGGCTGCGAGTTGATGTTCTCGTCATCCTTGGTGAAATCGAGCCCGCCCTTCAGCGCCTCATAGACGACGCGGCCATAATTGCGGCCGGAGAGGCCGAGCTTCGGCTTGACAGTGGCGCCGAGCAGCGGACGCCCGAACTTGTCGAGCCGCTCGCGCTCGACCACGATGCCGGTCGCCGGCCCCTGGAACGTCTTCACATAGGCGATCGGCAGCCGCATGTCCTCGAGCCGCAGCGCCTTCAGCGGCTTGAAGCCGAAGACGTTGCCGATGATCGATGCGGTGAGATTCGCGATCGAGCCTGCCTCGAACAGGTCGAGATCGTAGGCGATGTAGGCGAAATAGCTGCCGGGCGAATTCGGCACCGGATCGACGCGGTAGCATTTCGCGCGATATTTTTCCGCCGCCGTCAGGCGATCGGTCCACACCACGGTCCAGGTCGCGGTCGAGGATTCGCCGGCCACCGCCGCGCAGGCTTCGGTCGGATCGACGCCGTCCTGCGGGGTGACGCGGAACAGCGCGATGACGTCGGTGTCCTTGGGTACGTAGTCGGGCTCCCAATAGCCCATGCGCTTGTATTCCATCACGCCGGATTTGTAGCGATCCTTGCCGCGCAGGGTCATCGACTGCATGTTCATATGGTCCTCCTGAAATTGTTCTGGCGTGCCCCTCACGCTGCTTCGGTCATCGCCCCAATTTGCGGATCGAGCGCGCCGGCGCGATAGCGCCTCGCCATCTCGGACAGCGGAATCACCTTGATCTTTCCGGCATTGCCCGCGGTGCCGAACTGCTCGAACCGGTCACGGCAAAGATCGCGCAAGGCTTCCATCGCGGGCTTCAAGAATTTGCGCGGATCGAATTCGCTTCTCGATTGGGTCGCGACCTTGCGGAAGGCGGCGGCCATCGCAAGGCGACAGTCGGTATCGATATTGACCTTGCGCACGCCGTGCTTGATGCCGCGGACGATCTCCTCGACCGGAACGCCCCAGGTCTGCGGCATCTCGCCGCCGAACTGGTTGAACATGTCCTGCAATGGCTGCGGCACCGAGGACGAGCCGTGCATCACCAGATGTGTATTCGGCAGCCGCTGATGGATCTCCTCCACCACGCGCATCGCGAGGATGTCGCCATCGGGCCGCCGCGTGAACTTGTAGGCGCCATGCGAAGTGCCCATCGCGATCGCGAGCGCATCCACCTTGGTGGCGCGGACGAAATCGACCGCCTGGTCGGGATCGGTCAGGAGCTGGTCATGGCTGAGCTTGCCTTCGACGCCGTGGCCGTCTTCCTGCTCGCCGCCGCCATGCTCAAGCGAGCCGAGCACGCCGAGCTCACCCTCGACTGAGGCGCCAACCCAGTGCGCGATCTCGACGACGCGTCGGGTGATACCGACATTGTAGTCGTAATCGGCTGCGGTCTTGGCATCGGCCTTCAGCGAGCCGTCCATCATGACCGAGGTGAAGCCGTAGCGGATCGCGGTGGTGCAGGTGGATTCCTCGTTGCCATGATCGAGATGCAGACAGAGCGGTACGTCCGGATACATCTCCTCGAGCGCATCGATCATCTTCGACAGCATGACGTCGCCCGTATAGGCGCGCGCGCCGCGCGAGGCCTGGATGATGACGGGCGCATCGCAGGCGGATGCGGCCTCCATGATCGCGAGCCCCTGCTCCATATTGTTGATGTTGAAGGCCGGCACGCCGTAGCCGCGTTCGGCGGCATGATCCAATAATTGCCTCAGGGTTATCCGCGCCATGCTTATTTCCTTTCGTTTGCCTTCTGGATCACGCGCCTGGCCGCGGCAGCGACGGCGGCCGGCGTGATGCCGAACTCGCGGTAGAGCACGTCGGCCGGTGCGGAGGCGCCGAAACCGTTCATGCCGACGAACTCGCCGTCGTCGCCGAGCCAGCGCGCCCAATCGCCTTCGACGGCAGCCTCGATGCCGACGCGCGGCGCATCGCCCAGCACCTTGGCCTGATAGTCGCGCGGCTGCTTCCGGAACAAATCGAAGCACGGGGCGGAAACGACGGCGGCGCGGATGTTCTCGCTTCCAAGCAGCTTTGCCGCCTCGAGCGCGATCGATACTTCCGAGCCGGTTGCAATCAGCGTGAGGTCACGGCCTCCGTTCGGCTCGATCGCCACATAGGCGCCGAGCGCGACGTAGTTGGTATCGGTCACATCGCGGAAGGCGGGCAGCGCCTGCCGCGACAGGCACAGGATCGACGGCGAGGTCTCGGCTTGCAGCGCGCAATCCCAGGCTTCCGCGGTCTCGATTGGATCGGCAGGACGGAACACCAGCAGATTGGGAATCGCACGGAGCGCGGCGAGATGCTCGACCGGCTGGTGGGTCGGGCCATCCTCGCCCAGCCCGATCGAATCATGGGTCATGACGTGAATGACGCGGATGCCCATCAGCGCCGCGAGCCGGATCGCGGGGCGGCTGTAGTCGGCGAACGCGAGGAATGTTCCGCCATAGGGGACGAAGCCGCCGTGCAGCGCGATGCCATTCATCGCCGCCGCCATCGCATGCTCGCGGACGCCATAGTGGATATAGCTGCCGTGCAGCCAGCCCGAGCGAACCGGCACTTGCGATTTCGCTAGCGTGAGATTGGAGTGCGTCAGGTCGGCCGAGCCGCCGAGCAGGTTGGGCAGCACCTCGGCGATCGCATCGATCACGTGTTGCGATGCCTGCCGTGTCGCAAGCTTCGGACGTTCGAGCTCGAAACGCTCCTTCAGCTTCGCCATCGCCTCGGTATAGGCGCCGGGCAACTTCTTGTTCAGCGCATCGTGAAAGGGCGACCTGCCGCCGCCGTTACAGGCGCGCCGTGAACGCTCGATCCAGGCACGCCGCGCCGCACGGCCGCGCGCGCCGATCTCGCGCCATTCCGCAAGCACGGCTGGCGGAATTTCAAATGGCTGGTAGCGCCAATCAAGCGCCGCCCGCGTTTTGGCGACCTCCTCCGATCCGAGCGGTGCACCATGAACCTTCTCGCTGCCTTGCCGGTTCGGCGCGCCGAAGCCGATCACGGTCTGGCAGGCGATCAGTGACGGCAGGTCGCTCTTCCTTGCTTCATCGATCGCCCTCGCAACCGCTTGCGGATCATGGCCGTCGATCCGGCAGGCCGACCAGCCGGAGGCTCTGAAGCGCGCGAGCTGATGATCCGAACAGGACAGCGAGGTCGCCCCGTCGATCGAAATCCGGTTGTCATCGAACAGAACGATCAGCCGGTTCAGCCGCAGATGGCCCGCGAGCGAGATCGCCTCGTGGCTGATGCCCTCCATCAGGCAGCCGTCGCCGGCGATCACATAGGTGAAGTGGTCGACGAGTTCATCTCCGAACCGCGCGTTCATCAACCGCTCGGCGAGCGCCATGCCGACGGCGGTCGCGATGCCCTGCCCGAGTGGGCCGGTGGTCGTCTCCACGCCGGGCGTGTGGCCATATTCGGGATGGCCTGGAGTTGTCGATCCCCACTGGCGGAACGCCTTGAGCTGATCGAGCGTCACGCTCTCATAGCCAGTCAAATGCAGCAGCGCGTAGAGCAGCATCGAGCCATGGCCGGCGGAGAGGATGAAGCGGTCGCGGTCGGGCCAGGCCGGGTCATCGGGATCGAATTTGAGGAAGCGCGAGAACAGCACGGTCGCGACATCGGCCATGCCCATCGGCATGCCCGGATGCCCGGACTTCGCCTTCTCGACGGCATCGATGGCGAGGAAGCGGATGGCGTTCGCCATCTCGGCATGGCTGACTTGGGCGCGGCTGGCCACAGACGCAAGTGCGGTCATATCGTTCGCCTCTTTCGTTCCATCAGTTGCAGGATCAGCGGGGTGAGGATGAGCTGCATCGCCAGATCGAGCTTGGCGCCGTGGATCACGATCGAATTGGCGCGCGACATGAAGCTGTGCGGAATCATCGAGAGCAGATAGGGAAAATCGATGCCGCGCGGGTTCTTCAGCCGGATCACGACCATCGATTCGTCCGGTGTGGGGATCCAGCGCGCGATGAACGGATTCGATGTGTCGACCGTCGGCACGCGCTGGAAGTTGATGTCAGTCTCGGTGAACTGCGGGCAGATGTAGTTCACATAGTCAGGCATGCGCCGCAGGATGGTATCGGTCACCGCCTCCGTGGAATAGCCGCGGTGGCTGCGGTCGCGATGCAGCTTCTGGATCCATTCGAGATTGATGACGGGGACGACGCCGATCTTGAGGTCAGCATATTTGGCGACGTTCACCTTGTCGGTGACGACGGCGCCATGCAGGCCCTCGTAGAACAGGAGATCGGAATTCTCCGGCAACGGCTCCCATTGGGTGAAAGTGCCGGGATCCCCGCCATAGAGCCGCGCCTCGTCCCCGTCGTGCACATAGTGCCGCGTCGTGCCGGTGCCGGACTCGCTATAGTCGCGGAACAGCTTTTCAAGATTCTCGAACAAATTGGTCTCGGGGCTGAAATGGCTGAAATGCTTGTTGCCGCGATCGGCCTCCTCGACCATCTTGCTGCGCATCTCGGCGCGGTCGTAGCGGTGGAAGGCGTCACCCTCGACATAGGCGGCGCTTACATTCTCGCGCCGGAAGATGTTCTCGAAGGTCCTCCTGACCGACGTCGTTCCGGCGCCGGAAGAACCCGTGACCGATATGATGGGGTGACGCCGCGACATGCCGGCCTCCTTCAGCGAAACAATCCGCGGCGCGCGAACAAGGGCGCGTCGGCGTTTTCGAACAGCGGCTCGACACCTTCGTGCATCATATCGATGCCGCGCACGGTGCGCGGCGATCCCATGATCAAGGGGACGCGCTGGTGCGGCGTCCGTGCCGAAAGCTCGAGAATGCGGGCGCGCCCGCTGGAGGCGGCGCCATCAGCCCATTCCATGATCAGCGCCACGGGATGGGCTTCGTAGAGCAGGCGCAGGCGGCCCTCGCGGTAGCCCGGGCGCACATCGGCCGGATAGAGGAAGACGCCGCCACGGACCAGGATGCGGTAGGCTTCCGCCACCAGCGATCCGATCCAGCGCATGTTGAAATCGCGGCCGCAGTCGCCATTGGCGCCCGCGAGGCATTCGTCGATATAGCCACGCACGGCGCCGCTCCAGTGCCGGCGGTTGGAGGCGTTGATCGCGAACTCTGGTGTATCGGGCGGAATGCGGACGCCGCGCCCGGTCAGCACGAATTCGCGCGTCGGGGGATACAGTGTGAAGACATCGACGCGCTGGTCGAGTGCCAGCACCAGCACGGTCTGCGGGCCATAGATGAAAAAGCCCGCGGCGATCTGCGCGGTGCCGGGCTCGAAGAAGGTCGAGAGGATGTCACGCGCTTTGGGCCGGATCGAAAAGATGGTGCCAACCGAGATGTTGTTCGCAAGATTGGCCGAGCCGTCGAGCGGGTCGATCGCGACACAGAGCGGCGCCTCGGCATCGAGCGTCTCCGGCAGTTCCACTTCCTCCGAGAGCACGGCGGCCACCGGCGCTGTGCGCAGGGCGTCGCGCATCAGCCGATCTGCGACAACATCGATGTCCTTTTGGGTGTCGCCGTCGGGGTTGACCGCGCCGTCGCGGCCGGTGATGCCGACCAGCGGGCCCGAGGCGATGACGCCTGCGAGTTCGACCGCGGCCGCGGCCAGCGCCTCCACCACCGCGACGGCTGCGGCGCGGACGCTGTCCTGACGCGCGGGATCGTCGAGATAGGCATGCAATGCAGGAAGATGATCCACGGCCGCTCTCCCATTCATCGAGCCCTCTCGACGGGACTTCGCTTGACGCGGCTCCGGGTTGGAGTCGCTGTCGCCACTATCAACACGCGAATTGCCGAATTAGTGAAATTTTAATATCTTAAGTGTGTCCAAAGTATTTTTTATGGAGGTGCTCATGCCGGGGCATTTCTCGCGCGACCTCACCCTTCGTCAGCTACGCGCATTGACCGCCGTGCATGCGGCCGGCTCGATCACGGGCGCGGCGAACCGGCTCAACCTCACCCAGCCGGCGGTCACCCTGCAGCTTCGCAACCTGCAGGAACTCGCCGGGCTGCCGCTGATCCAGCGCACCGTTGAAGGCATGGCGTTGACCGATGCCGGCCGCACCGTTCTCGCGCTGGTCGAGCGCATCGAATCGGCGCTGGCCGACTGCGAACAGTCGCTCGACATGATCGCGGGCAAGAGCGGCGGGCGTGTCGCGATGGGCGCGGTCAGCACCGCGAAATATTTCGTGCCGTTCGCGATCGCGGCGTTCTCGCAGCGCTACCCGAAGATCGACGTGACGCTCAGGATCGGCAACCGCGAGGACATCCGCGACGCGCTGCGCGGCTACGATCTCGATATCGCCGTGATGGGGCAGCCGCCACCGGACATCGAGGTCGAGATGCGCCCGCTCGGCAGGCATCCGCACGTGATCATCGCCGCCGCCGATCATCGGCTCAATGGAAAGAAGCGCGTCGCGGCTAGCGATCTCGCCTTTGAGACCTTCATCACCCGCGAGCACGGCTCCGGCACGCGGATGCTGATGGAGCAGTTCTTCCAGAAGCATCGGATCGAGCCCAAGGTCGGCATGGCCATGGACAGCAACGAGACCATCAAGCAGGCGGTGATGGCCGGGCTCGGCATCGCCTTCATTTCCCAGCACACCGTGTTCCACGAACTGGAGGAAGGGCGGCTGGTGGTGCTCAAGGTGGCGGGCCTGCCGGTGATGCGCCAATGGCACGCGATGCGCCGCGCCGACAAGATCCTGCTGCCGCCGGCGCAGGCGATGCTGGAGTTTTTGGGGAAGGAGGGATCGCGCTATTTGCCGAATGTTCGATGAGAGGGGTTCCGGTGCATGCGCAGCATTGAACCCGGAATCTCGCACCACAACTTCCAGATTCCGGGCTCGCCGCTTTGCGGCGCCCGGGAATGACGAGCCTGGGCTACACTGCGGCAGCAACCACAGTTGTCATACGCGGGCTTGACCCGCGTATCCATCGAACTTCGCAAGAAGCTATTTTGAAGATGGATGGCCGGGCCAAGCCCGGCCATGACGAGAGAGAACGCTGCAGTGCAGCCTCACACGTCGAAGAACACGGTCTCGTTGTCGCCCTGCAGGTGGATGTCGAGCACGTAGGCCGGGTTGGCCGCGCCCGCCTTGCGCTTGGCGATCAGCGTCGCGCGGCGATCCGTCGGCACCAGCGCCAGCACGGGATCGGTGGCGTTGGCCGATTCATCGTCGAAATAGATCCGGGTGTAGAGATGCAGCAGCATGCCGCGCGCGTACACCGCGAGCAAAATGTGCGGCGCCTGCGGCTTGCCGTCCGGATCAGGTACTTGGCCCGGCTTGATGGTGTCGAAGGAGTAGCCGCCCTTGGCATCGGTGCCGACGCGGCCAAACCCCTTGAACGAACTGTTGGGCAACGCGCGGGCATCCTGCGGATCGGAGAACCGGCCCTGCGCGTCGGCCTGCCAGATCTCCAGCATGCAGTCCGGCACCGGCACGCCGTCGCCGTCGAACACCGTGCCTTCGACACGGATGCGCTCGCCGGAAACATCAGGCGTGATCAGGTTGTTGGTGAAGGCGTCGTTCCACGCGTACTCTCCGTTCGGCGTCAGGCCGTATTTGAAATACGGGCCGACCGTCTGCGATGGCGTGATGCCGTCCGGCCGCTGCTCGCTCACGATTTATTCTCCATCGGCGTCGCGTTCCTGCCGCGCAGGACAATGTTGAAGCGGTAGCACAGCGCCCATTCCGGCTGGGTGTTCTCGAGATCGAACGACGAGATCATCCGCACGCGCGCCTTCTCATCCGTCACCGAATTGAAGATCGGATCGAACGGAAACAAGGGATCGGCCGGGAAATACATCTGTGTCACCAGGCGCGAGATAAAGGAATGGCCGAATACCGAGAAATGGATGTGGGCCGGGCGCCAGGCGTTGTGGTGATTGCCCCACGGGTAGGCGCCGGGCTTGATCGTGATGAACCTGTAATAGCCGCTCGCATCGGTCTGCGCGCGGCCGGCGCCGGTGAAGTTCGGATCGAGCGGCGCCGGATGCTGATCGACGACATGGACGTAGCGGCCGCAGGCATTGGCCTGCCACAGTTCGACCAGCGCGTTGGGCACGCCGCGGCCGTCCTCGTCGAGCACATGGCCGTGCACGATGATGCGTTCGCCGAGCGGCTCGCCCTTGTGCTGGATCGTGAGGTCGTTGTCGTTCTCGCGTACCGTCTCGTGGCCATAGACCGGGCCGGTCAGTTCGGAGAGCGTTTGCCGGATCGGGATCAGCGGCTTTTGCGGCGCGCGCTTGACCGTCGAGCGATAGCCTGGCGATAGCCGCGGCGGATGCGCCGCGAGCGATTGCAGCGGATAGAGCAAGGTCATGACGATTTCCTCCCTGGCGCTCCTTGCCGGTGAGCCAGCCGTCGAATCATTATAGGATATAACTAACCCGGAAAAGCGGTGTTTTTCGCCTTTCTATCCCGTCATTGCGAGCGAAGCGAAGCAATCCATGCCTCAGCAAGCGGCGAAATGGATTGCTTCGCTTCGCTCGCAATGACGCAGACAGATCAATTCAACTTCTCGATCGCTGCCGCAACGCCCTGGCCGACGCCGACGCACATGGTTGCCAAGGCAAGCTTTCCGCCCCGCTTCTCCATGCCATGTACCGCCGTCAGGGCGAGCCGCGCGCCGCTCATGCCGAGGGGATGGCCGAGCGCGATAGCGCCACCATGCGGGTTCACGAAGTCGGCATCTTCCTTGACCCCGAGCTGGCGCAGGCAGGCTATGCCCTGCGAGGCGAAGGCCTCATTGAGCTCGATCAAATCGAAATCAGTGATCTTGAGGCCGAGCCGCTCCATCAATTTGCGCGTCGCCGGCACCGGGCCGATGCCCATGATGCGCGGCGGCACCGCGGCCGATGCGAGCCCGAGGATGCGCGCCCGCGGCGTCAACCCGTGCTTCTTCACGGCGGCCTCGGAGGCAAGGATCATGGCGGCGGCGCCGTCGTTGACGCCGGAGGCATTGCCGGCCGTCACCGTGCCGGGATTGCGCACCACCGGCTTCAGCTTGGCGAGGCCTTCCAGCGTCGTCTCCGGACGCGGATGCTCATCCTTGTCAACGGTAATGGGGCCCGCCTTGCCGCCCGGCGCGGAGACCGGCGTGATCTCCTCGGCGAAATAGCCGGCCGCGATTGCGGCGCCTGCGCGCTGCTGCGAGCGGATCGCGAACGCATCCTGGTCAGCGCGCGAGACCTGGAATTCCTCGGCGACGTTCTCGCCGGTCTCCGGCATCGCATCGACGCCATACTGCGCCTTCATCAGGGGATTGATGAAGCGCCAGCCGATCGTGGTGTCGAAGATTTCGGCCGAGCGCGAGAACGCTTCCGCCGCCTTGCCCATCACGAACGGCGCCCGCGTCATCGATTCAACACCGCCGGCGATCGCGAAATCGATCTCGCCGGCGCGGATGGCGCGGCCGGCGGCGCCGACCGCGTCGAGGCCGGAGGCACAAAGCCGGTTCAGCGTCTGGCCGGGAACCGTATCAGGCATGCCCGCGAGCAGCAGCGCCATGCGCGCAACGTTGCGGTTGTCCTCGCCGGCCTGGTTGGCGCAGCCGAAAAAGACCTCATCCACCTGCGCCCAGTCCAGATTCGGATGCTTCGCCATCAGCGCCTTGATCGGGGTGGCGGCGAGATCGTCGGTGCGCACCTTGGCGAGAGATCCGCCGAAGCGGCCGATCGGGGTCCGGACGGCATCACAAATGTAGACATCACGCATCGATTCTCTCCCTGATTGCCGCCGGTTCGGCGCTAGAGGCTTGGATTGAGGCCGAGTTTTAGGAGCGCCCTGACGAGAGGTCAATTGACGGGAACGCGCCCCTCGCCCGCTCTCACGACGTGGAGAGGGTGGAAAACCTTCAATCGGCCGGCAAAGCGGTGGGACGGAAGGACGAAATTTTGTAGTTTCCGCCCCCTCATGACCGTCCAGCAGCCTATTCCCGTTCCATCCGAAACGCCGAGCGCGGAAGCGCCCATGCGCGTCACGCCAATGATGGAACAGTATCTCGAGATCAAGGCCGCCAATCAGGGCCTGCTCCTGTTCTACCGGATGGGCGATTTCTACGAATTGTTCTTCGAGGATGCCGAGATTGCCTCGAAGGCGCTCGGCATCGTTCTGACCAAACGCGGCAAGCATCAGGGCATGGACATCCCGATGTGCGGCGTGCCGGTCGAACGCGCCGAGGATTATTTGCACCGATTGATCGCGGCCGGCCACCGCGTCGCCGTGTGCGAGCAGAGCGAGGATCCGGCGACGGCGCGCGCCCGCGGCAACAAGAGCGTCGTGAAGCGCGACGTGGTTCGGCTGGTGACGCCGGGCACGCTGACCGAAGACACGCTGCTCGATGCCCGCACCAATAATTACCTTCTGGCGATTGCGCGCGCCCGCGGCTCGTCCGGCGGCGACCGCATCGGGCTCGCCTGGATCGATATTTCGACCTCCGAATTCATGGTGACGGAATGCTCCGTCGCGGAGCTTCCGGCGACGCTGGCGCGGATCAATCCGAATGAAGCCATCGTCGCCGACGCGCTCTATAATGACGTCGAGTTCGGGGCACTGCTGCGAGAATTGCCGGCGGTGACGCCGCTCACCCGTGACGTCTTCGACGGCGCCACCGCCGAGCGGCGGCTGTGCGACTATTTCGCGGTCGCGACCATGGACGGCCTCGCCGCAATGTCGCGATTGGAAGCCACCGCCGCCGCGGCCGCCGTCACCTATATCGACCGCACCCAGGTGGGCAAACGGCCGCCATTATCGCCGCCCTCGCGCGAAGCGGTCGGCACGACGATGGCGATTGACCCGGCGACGCGCGCCAATCTCGAATTGACCCGAACGCTCGCCGGCGAACGCCGCGGCTCGCTGCTCGATGCGATCGACTGCACCGTGACCGCTGCCGGCTCGCGCCTGTTGGCGCAGCGGCTCGCGGCGCCGCTCACTGACAGCGCTGCGATCACGCGGCGGCTCGATGCGAGCTCGGCCTTCGTCGCGGATAGTGCCGCGCGCGAGGATATCCGCAGCGTGCTGCGCGCGGCGCCCGACATGTCCCGCGCATTGGCGCGGCTATCGGTCGGCCGCGGCGGCCCGCGCGATCTCGCAGGGCTCCGCGACGGCATCCTGGCCGCCGATCAGGCCTTGGTGCGGCTGGCGCAGCTCGATCAGCCGCCGGCGGAAATCGTGGCCGTGATGGAGGCACTGCGCCGTCCCTCGCGGGACCTGGCGCATGAATTCGAGCGCGCGCTCGCCGAGCAATTGCCGCTGATCAAGCGCGACGGCGGTTTCGTCCGCGAAGGTTATGAGGCTGCGCTGGACGAAAGCCGAAACCTGCGCGATGCCTCACGCCTTGTCGTTGCTTCGATGCAGGCGCGCTACGCCGAGGTGACCTCCGTCAAGGCGCTCAAGATCCGGCACAACAATGTGCTCGGCTATTTCGTCGAGGTGACCGCGCAGCACGGCGACAAACTGATGACGCCGCCCTTGAACGCGACCTTCATCCATCGCCAGACGCTCGCCGGCCAGGTCCGCTTCACCACCTCCGAACTCGGCGAGATCGAAGCCAAGATCGCCAATGCCGGCGACCGCTCGCTCAATCTCGAGCTCGAGATCTTCGACCGGCTCAGCGCCATGGCGCTTGCCGCAAGCGACGATCTGCGCGCCGCCGCGCACGCCTTCGCGCTGCTCGATGTCGCGACCGCGCTCGCAAAGCTCGCGGTCGACGAGAACTACGTGCGGCCCGAGGTCGAGCATTCCCTAGGCTTTGCGATCGAAGGCGGCCGCCATCCGGTGGTCGAGCAGGCCTTGAAGCGCGATGGCCAGCCGTTCATCGCCAACGCTTGCGACCTCTCACCGGGGCCGGCGCAGAAATCCGGACAGCTCTGGCTCCTCACCGGTCCGAACATGGCCGGCAAATCGACCTTCCTGCGCCAGAATGCGCTGATCGCGCTGCTGGCGCAGATCGGAAGCTATGTGCCGGCGTCGCGGGCGCGGATTGGCATTATAGACCGCCTGTTCTCCCGCGTCGGCGCGGCTGATGACCTCGCGCGGGGACGCTCGACCTTCATGGTCGAGATGGTCGAGACGGCGGCGATCCTCAACCAGGCGAGCGAACGCTCGCTGGTGATCCTCGACGAGATCGGCCGTGGCACGGCGACCTTCGACGGCCTCTCGATCGCCTGGGCCGCGATCGAGCATCTGCATGAGAACAACCGCTGCCGCACACTGTTCGCGACCCACTATCACGAGCTCACCGCGCTCTCGGCAAGACTGCCGCGACTGTTCAACGCCACGGTGCGGGTGAAGGAATGGCAGGGCAATGTCGTGTTCCTGCACGAGGTGCTGCCGGGCTCGGCGGATCGTTCCTACGGCATCCAGGTGGCAAAGCTCGCAGGATTGCCGCCAGCGGTGATCACCCGGGCGAAATCCGTGCTGGCGAAACTGGAGGCGCAGGACCGCGGCCAGACCGCGCGCGCTTTGGTCGATGACCTCCCGCTGTTCGCCGTCCCCTCCCGCGCCGCCGCGGAAGCAGCACCGCCGAGCGAGGCAGAGCTTCTGGTGGAGGCGGTGAAAGCGCTGCACCCCGACGAGATGTCGCCACGCGAGGCGCTGGAAGCGCTCTACGCGCTGAGGGCAAAACTGCCGAAGCAGTAGACCCTGCCGTAGGGTGGGTAAAGCGCAGCGTGCCCACCATCGCGGGCAGAACGTGGATGGCGGGCACGGCGCAAGAGCGCCTTTGCCCACCCTACGCGTCTCCTCATCCCGAGGAGCCGCGAGGCGGCGTCTCGAGGGATGGGCCAGGGGCGCGATCGGGGCCTCATGGTTCGAGACGCGCTACGCGCTCCTCACCATGAGGATCTAAGTTCGACGCATTCGTCGCCGCCCATGCCACCACAGGCCGAGATTCCAGGTCACGCAGGTCAGAAGCGCGAGACTGAGGCCGATCGCCGAACCGAACTGCAGCGCGGCGACATGCAGCACCGCGATCGCAATTCCAAATCCCATCAGGCCCCAGGCGCCGTTGGCAATCACGGCTGCCGTCGGCGGGCCGCCGATGCGCGGATGCAGGATCAGCATCATCGAGGTGAAGACCACCGGAAACAGCGCGATGATGCCGCTGACCCGCGGGCCTACCCAGCCCGAGGACGTCACCACGACCGCCACCAACGTCGCGACCAGCGAGGCGCGCAGGGGTATGTCGTACCAGCGGCGGGTGATCAGCGGCATCTTCTTCACATGGCGATAGCGCTGCAACAGCGGCACGCAGATCGCAAAGGTGATGACGTTCATGATCAGCCCGGCGGCGAGCGTCCAGTGGAACTGGCGGAAGATGGACGCGAGTATAATCCATACCGCGACGGCTGCGGCCGTGCTGAGCAACGCACTGTGGCGCTGTGCCAGCACGACATAGGTCAATCCGAGATAGATCGTCGCCGCATTGATCGGCAGGCTCGCGAGCGCACCCTCGGCGATGAAGGCCGCATCATGGTCAAGCGCGAGGAAGACATAGGACGGTCCCGCCGAGATCGGCAAGGTTGCCACCAGCGCGCCGATCACCGGCTGTGAACGCTCGGCGATGACGGAGGCGGTCACGACAAAGGCGGCCGTGATCGCCATGCGCAAGACGAGCGTCAGCAGGAAGATGAATTCGGGAGGCATTGGCGCTCTCTGCACCCTCCCCTGAAAGGGTAGGGCTCAAGCGACATCACACCCGCTTCATCGAGACGGCGACCTGCGGGCCGTGCCGGATGGTCTGGTAGACCACGCAATAGCGCTCGGTGAGCTTCAGCAAGAGGTCGAGCTTGTCCTGCGGTGCGTCGGTGTCGACCTCGAAGCGCAGGCGGATCTCGGCGAAGCCGACCGGCGCCTCCTTGTCGACGCCAAGCGTGCCGCGGAAATCGAGATCGCCTTCGGCGAAGACGTTGCCGCTCTTGAGTGGCACTTCGATCGCGGTCGCCACGGACTTGAGCGTCACGCCGGCGCAGGCGACCAGCGCTTCGAGCAGCATGTCACCGGAGCAGAGTTCCAGTCCTGAGCCACCGGTTGCCGGATGAAGGCCGGCGACCGCGAGCGCGCGACCGGTTTCGACCTTGCAGGCGATGCCTTCGCTCTCGATCGAGCCCTTGGCTTTCAGCGTGATGACGGCGGTGGCGGGGTCGGCCTTGTAGCGTTCCTTGATCGGGGCTTGCAGCGCGCGGAGCTCGATAGCGTCCATTGTTGTTCTCCCGGATTTTCTGCTCTCCGGTGTACCCCCTCGATACGCCGCTGTCACCACCACATCGCCTCGCCGGCGTTCGCGGCTGCCTCGCTGTCGGGCACGTTGCGGTCCAGCGAACGATCGAGCGCCGTGAGCACACGACGCTTGAAATTGTCAAAGTGGGGCGAGTTGCGGTCGCGCGGCCGCGCCAGGTTGATCGCAATCTCCTCGAACAGCCGGCCCGGCCGCGGCCGCATCACCAGCACACGGTCCGCCAGCACCACGGCCTCGTCGACGTCGTGCGTTACCAGGATCAGCGTCGGGCGGGTGTCGGCCCAGAGGTCGAGCAGATGATCCTGCAGGTCGCGCCGGGTGAAGGCGTCGAGCGCGGAGAACGGCTCGTCCAAGAGCAGCACCTCCGGCTGCGGCACCAACGCGCGCGCGATCGCGACCCGCTGCGCTTGCCCGCCGGAAAGCTCGCGCGGCCAGGCATTGGCCTTGTCGGCGAGTCCGACGCGGGCCAGCGCGCGCGCCACCTTTTCACGCCGCGCATCGGCCGGCAGATCCGAGAGGCCGAAGCCGATATTGTCGGCGACGCTGAGCCAGGGCAGCAGCCGCGGCTCCTGGAAGATGATGCCGATCTTGGCGTGCGGCGCGGTGATGGTGGCGCCATCGAGAATCACCGTGCCTGACGTGGCGCGATCGAGCCCGGCAATGGCGCGCAGCAGCGTCGACTTGCCGCAACCGGACCCGCCGATGATCGCGATGATCTCGCCCAACTTGATCTCGGCGGAGAAGCGCGAAAGCGCATGGACCCCGTTGGGATAGGTCTTGCCGACCTTGCGAAGGGAGAGCATCAGGCCGCTCCGCGCCCGCGGCCAAAAGCGTCCTGCCAGCGCAAGAGCGGCGCGGTGGCGAGTTCGATCAGCCAGTCGGTGGTCTTGCCGAGGATCGCGAAGATCACGATCGCGGCGACGATCTGCGCCGGCTTGCCGAGCTGCTGGCCGTCGATCAGGAGATAGCCGAGCCCCTCGGAGGCGCCCATGAACTCGGCGGCAACCACGAACATCCAGCCCAGACCAAGGCCGACGCGGAGCGCCACCACATAGGCCGGCAAGACCGCCGGCAGAAGGATGCGGCGGATCATCGCCGGGCCCGAGAGGCGGAAGATGCGGCCGACCTCGACGATCTTGCGGTCGACCGAGTGGATCGCGCCCATCACGCCGAGATAGACCGGGAAGAACACGCCGACCGCGATCAGCGCCACCTTCGAGGTTTCAAAAATGCCGAGCCAGAGGATGAACAGCGGCACCCAGGCAATCGATGGGATCGCGCGCAGCGCCTGCACGGTCGGATCGAGCAGCCGCCGCGCCAGCCCCCAATAGCCGGAGACCGCGCCGAGCAGCGTACCGGCGACGACGCCGAGCGCAAAGCCCGCGGCAACGCGGGAGAGCGTTGTGGCGATGTGCCGTGACAGCTCGCCGCTTTTCGCGAGTTCCATGATCGTGGCGAAGACTTTCGTCGGCGGCGGCACCAGCCGGCCGTTGGAATAGCCGAACCAGACCGCGAGCTCCCAGCCGAGGGCGAGGCCTAACGGCAGCAGCAGCCCGAGCGCGGGCCGCACAAAACGCGACAGCCGCGCCGCCGCAGGCGGCATGGCGGCGTCGGGTTGTTCCAGCACTGGCGCTTCAATGGTCATCGCCACGGCAAGAACCCCTTCCCGCGCCGAATTGCAAGGTGGGCATTCGTCGTCCCGGGTCGCGCTGCGCTCCACCCGGGCTACGGATTGTCAATTCGTCGGCAGCGGGACCTGGTCGTCGATCAGCGAATTCAGCACCGCCTTCACGTCGACCTTGGCGTCGACCACGCCGGCCTGCTGCAGCGCGAGCCCTGCGGCGAGGATCGAATCGCGCTGCGGGGCGCCGATCCGGCTGTGGGTCAACTCGGTGCGCTCCTTGAGCTGCTTGTCGACCACCGCCTCCGGCAGCTTGGTCACGGCAATGAAGGTCTTCTTCAGCTCGTCGTAATTCGCCAGCGAATATTTGCGGGCCTCCTCGTAAACGGCGAGCACGCGACGGACCACGTCCGGGTGGTCCTTCAAAAACTGCTCGCGCACATTGAGGATGCCCCAGGTGTTGGCGTCCGCTTTCCGGAAGAACAGTTTTGCGCCGTCCTCGACTTCCGCCTGCGCCATCATCGGGTCGAGGCCGGCCCAGGCGTCGACGTCGCCGCGGATCAGCGCGGTCTTGCCGTCGGCGTGCTGGAGCAGCACCGGCGTGATATCCTTTTCGGAGAGGCCAGCATCAAGCAGCGCACGCACCAGGAAGATATGCGGATCGGTGCCGCGGGTCACCGCGACGCGCTTGCCCTTGAGGTCGGCGACCGAGGCGATCTTGGAATCCTTGCCCGTGACCAGCGCGGTCCATTCGGGACGCGAATAGACATAGATCGACTTGATCGGGTTGCCGTTGATCTTGGCGACCAGCGCCGCCGAGCCCGCCGTCGAGCCCAAATCGATCGATCCCGCGTTGAGGAATTCGAGCGCCTTGTTGGAGCCGGCGGATTGCACCCAGACGATGCTGATGCCGTCCTTGGCGAACTCCTTTTCCAGGAGCCCTTTCTGCTTCAGGACCAGCGAGACCGGATTGTAGGTCGCCCAGTCGATGCGTATCTCCTTGAGCGGCTCCGCCGCAAAACTTGCCGCGGGCGCAAGCGCCAAACCTGCAATCAACGCAGCCACAGCGCGCCGTGAAATCCGGACCATCCTCAGCCTCCAGGTATTGGAAAATCTTGGTAAAACGTCTTTTTATCTCAATGAGTTACGCCGGAAGGTCAACGAGAAAATCCACACCCTGAAGGCGGCAACGCGAGAATGGCTTTGCTCAAATCAACCGGAATTCAGCACAGAGTGACCGCGGGGCCACAATGTCCCGTGACAGCACAGGCGCCGTCCTTTATCGGGATAGACCATGGATAGTGTCGTGGCCGAACCCCGCCTGGAAGTGGATGACCGTTTCGATACCGCGCAGATCACCGCCGCGGTCGACGCGCTCGCCGAGAAACACGCGGGACGCGAGGACCAATTCCGCTCGGCCATGGCGCAACTGCTCAAGACGGAACTGATCGCGGCACGCGCCACGGCGCAGACCGTGCTGCTCAAGGACCGCCACGGCCGGCGCTGCGCGGAGCGGCTCTGCTTCGTGCAGGACGAGATCATCCGCATCCTCTATGCGGCGGCGACCAAGCATCTCTATCACTCGCCGATCCCCTCCGGCGAAGAGCGCATGGCGGTCGTGGCCACCGGCGGCTATGGCCGCGGCCTGATGGCGCCGGAGTCCGACATCGACCTGCTGTTCATCCTGCCCTACAAGCAGACCGCCTGGGGCGAGCAGGTCGCCGAAGCGATCCTTTACTGCCTGTGGGACATGGGACTGAAGGTCGGCCACGCTACGCGCTCGGTCGATGAATCGATCCGCCAGGCGCGCGGCGACATGACGATCCGCACCGCGATCCTGGAGACGCGGTTCCTGACCGGCGACCGGCCTCTCTATGACGAACTGGTCGACCGCTTCGACAAGGACGTCGTGCAGGGCACCGCAGCCGAATTCGTCACCGCCAAACTGGCCGAGCGCGAGGAGCGGCACCGCCGCGCCGGACAGTCGCGCTATCTGGTCGAGCCCAACGTCAAGGACGGCAAGGGCGGCCTGCGCGACCTGCACACGCTGTTCTGGATCGCAAAATACGTCTACCGGGTGCGCGAAACCGACGAGCTGCTGGAGCGCGGCGTATTCGACGCGCAGGAATACCGCACCTTCCGCCGCTGCGCCGATTTCCTCTGGTCGGTGCGCTGCAACATCCATTTCTTCGCCGGCCGCGCCGAGGAGCGGCTGTCGTTCGACGTCCAGCGCGAGATCGCGATCAGGCTCGGCTACACCTCGCATCCCGGCATGCAGGACGTCGAGCGCTTCATGAAGCATTACTTCCTGATCGCCAAGGACGTCGGCGACCTCACGGCGATCCTGTGCGCCAAGCTGGAGGAGGAGCAGAAGAAGCCGGCGCCGGTGCTGAGCCGCATGGTGGCGCGCCTGCGGCCGGGCAGCACCAAGCGGCGCGTGCCCGAGAGCGACGACTTCATCGTCGACAACAACCGCATCAACCTGGCCGCGCCCGACGTCTTCAAGCACGATCCGGTCAACCTGATCCGCATCTTCCGCCTGGCGCAGAAGAACAACCTCGCCTTCCATCCCGACGCGATGCGCACCGTGACACGCTCGCTCAAGCTCGTGAACACGCAGCTTCGCGAAGATGCGGAAGCCAATCGGCTGTTCATGGAGATCCTGACATCAGACAATGCCGAGATCGTGCTGCGGCGGATGAACGAGACCGGCGTGCTCGGTCACTTCATCCGCGCCTTCGGCAAGATCGTGTCGATGATGCAGTTCAACATGTACCACCACTACACGGTGGACGAGCACCTGATCCGCTGCATCGGCTTCCTGCAGGAGATCGAGCGCGGCGGCAATGACGAGTTCATTGTCGCCAGCGACCTGTTCCGCAAGATCCGCCCCGAGCATCGTCCAGTGCTCTATATCGCGACCCTTTTGCACGATATCGCCAAGGGCCGGCCCGAGGATCATTCGGTCGCCGGCGCGAAGGTGGCGCGGCGGCTATGCCCGCGGCTTGGCTTCAGCAACGCCGACACCGAACTCGTCGCATGGCTGATCGAGGACCACCTGACGATGTCGACGGTCGCACAGTCGCGCGATCTCTCTGACCGCAAGACCATCGAGAATTTCGCCGCGGTCGTGCAATCGGTCGAGCAGATGAAACTGCTGACGATCCTCACCACCGCCGACATCCGCGGCGTCGGCCCCGGCGTCTGGAACGGCTGGAAGGCGCAGCTCCTGCGCACGCTCTATTACGAGACTGAGCCGGTGTTGACCGGCGGCTTCTCGGAAGTGAACCGCGCCCGCCGCATCGCGGTGGCGCAGGCCGAATTCCGTGCCGCCTTCACCGAATGGCCAGACGCGGAGCTCAACGCCTACATCGAGCGGCATTATCCGGCGTACTGGCTCAAGGTCGAATTGCCGCGCAAGATCCGGCAGGCGCGCTTCATCCGCGCCAGCGAGCAGGCCGGACACAAGCTTGCGATCAATGTCGGATTCGACGAGGCGCGCGGCGTCACCGAACTGACGATCTGGGCGACCGACCATCCCTGGCTATTGTCGATCATCGCCGGCGCCTGCGCTTCCGCGGGCGCCAATATCGTCGACGCCCAGATCTACACCACGACCGACGGCCGCGCGCTCGACACCATCGCGATCTCCCGGGAATACGACCGCGACGAGGACGAAGGTCGGCGCGCCACCCGGATCGGCGAGATGATCGAGGACGTGCTGGAAGGCAAGTTGCGCCTGCCGGAGGCGATGGCGCGCCGCGCCGTCCATCGCAGCAGCGGCAGCAAGGTGAAGGCGTTCACCGTCGAGCCCGAAGTCACCATTAATAACCAGTGGTCGGACCGCTACACCGTGATCGAGGTTTCCGGCCTCGACCGGCCCGGCCTGCTGTACCAGCTCACCACCGCGATCTCGAAGCTCAACCTCAATATCGCCTCCGCCCATGTCGCGACCTTCGGCGAGCGCGCCCGCGACGTGTTCTACGTCACCGACCTCCTGGGCGCGCAGATCACTGCGCCGACCCGGCAGGCCGCGATCAAGAGCGCGCTGTTGCACCTGCTCGCTGATGAGAACGCAGCCGCCCAGCCGGCGGCCTGAACCTTCGCCGTGATTTTACGGAACCAGCAACCGGCTGACAGTTAAGCCTTTTATCCGGTCAGCCAGCTTCAGGGTTGCCGCATCGGCGCCGCTGCCTTACCTAGAGCCTCGGTAAACCGAGGCTCTAGCCTTTTGTTTCGACGCGTTTTCTGGCGCGAACCGGTATCCACTTCGCTCGAAAACGCTATGGTAGGCTCATGAAATTCCTCGATGAAGCAAAGGTCTATATTCGCTCCGGCGACGGCGGCAACGGCTGCGTTGCGTTCCGGCGCGAGAAGTTCATCGAGTTTGGCGGGCCCTCAGGCGGCAATGGCGGCCGCGGCGGCGACGTCATCATCCAGGCGGTCGACGGGCTGAACACGCTGATCGACTACCGCTACCAGCAGCATTTCAAGGCCCAAAAAGGCACCAATGGCATGGGCAAGGACCGCCATGGCGCCGCCGGCAAATCGATCGTACTGAAGGTGCCGGTGGGAACCCAGGTCTTCGACGAGGATCGCGAGACGCTGATCCACGATTTCACCAAACTCGGCGAGAAATTCGTGCTGGCCGAGGGCGGCAATGGCGGTTTCGGCAACGCGCATTTCAAATCGTCCACCAACCGCGCCCCGCGCAACGCCAATCCCGGCCTGCCGGGCGAGGAGCGCTGGATCTGGCTCCGCCTGAAACTGATCGCGGATGCCGGCCTGGTCGGACTGCCGAACGCCGGCAAGTCGACCTTCCTCTCGGTGGTCAGCGCTGCCAAGCCGAAGATCGCGGACTATCCCTTTACGACGCTGCACCCGCAGCTTGGCGTCGTGAGCGCGCAGGGCCGCGAATTCGTGCTCGCCGACATCCCCGGGCTGATCGAGGGCGCACATGAGGGCGCCGGCCTCGGCGACCGTTTTTTGGGCCATGTCGAGCGCTGCCGCGTGCTGTTGCACCTGATCGACGCCACCTGCGAGCATGCGGGTAAGGCCTACAAGACGGTCCGCACCGAACTCGAGGCCTATGAGGGCCATCTTGCCGAGAAGATCGAGATCGTCGCGCTGAACAAGATCGACGCGGTCACGCCGGATGAATTGAAGAAGCAGAGGGACCGGCTGAAACGGGCGGCAAAGAAGACGCCGCTGCTTGTCTCCGCCGCCACCGGCGAGGGCATCCCGGAAGCGTTGAAGGCGCTGGTCGAGGTGATCGGCGAGGCGCCGGTATCGGCCAAGGCCAAAAGCAGCACTGATGCCGAACCCTGGGCGCAACCGACGCCGCAGGGCTGATTCCAAGGCCTGTTCGGCCCGCAGGGTTGATGTTCCCTTAACGCTCTTTCCCGTGCGCCGCTTCCAAAGTAAGGGGGTGGCGCGTATTGCTTCGCAAACGCCGCTCCGTCTCTGATCAAACCATGAAACGCCCCGCGCTCAACCGTTTTCGCCGCATCGTCGTCAAGGTCGGCTCATCGCTCCTGATCGATTCCGAGGCTGGCGAGGTCAAGGCGTCATGGCTGTCGGCGCTGGCTGCCGATATCGCCAAGCTGCACGGGGAAGGCCGGGAGGTGTTGATCGTCTCGTCCGGCTCGATCGCGCTCGGGCGCAGCCGGTTGAGGCTTCCGCGCGGGCCGCTCAAGCTCGATGAGAGCCAAGGTGCGGCCGCCGTAGGCCAGATCGCGCTGGCACGGATCTGGTCCGAAGTGCTTGGCGATCACGGGATTCGCGCCGGGCAGATCCTGGTCACGCTGCAGGATACCGAGGAGCGCCGCCGCTATCTGAACGCGCGATCGACCATCGCAAAGCTCCTGGAATGGCGCGCGGTGCCGGTGATCAACGAGAACGATACGGTCGCCACCAACGAGATCCGCTATGGCGACAACGACCGCCTCGCCGCCCGCGTCGCCACCATGGCGAGCGCGGATCTCCTGGTCCTGCTGTCTGATATCGACGGCCTCTATGACGCGCCGCCGGCCAATAACCCCAACGCAAAACTGATCCCGGTGGTCGAAAGCATCAGCGCGGAGATCGAGGCGATGGCGGGTGAAGCCGGATCCGAGCTGTCGCGCGGCGGCATGCGCACCAAGATCGAGGCCGCGAAGATCGCGACCACCGGCGGCACCCATATGCTGATCGCCTCTGGCAAGATCGAGCATCCCTTGCAGGCGATCACGGACGGCGGCCGCTGCACCTGGTTCCTGACGCCGGCCAACCCGATCACCGCGCGCAAGCGCTGGATCGCGGGCTCGCTGGAACCGAAGGGCACGCTGACCATCGACGCCGGCGCGGTGGCCGCGCTGCGGGCAGGAAAGAGCCTGCTGCCGGCCGGCGTGATCCGGATCGACGGCCAGTTCGCCCGCGGCGATGCGGTGATCGTCCGCGGCCCCGATACCCATGAGATCGGCCGCGGCCTCGTCGCCTACGACGCCGACGACGCCGAGAAGATCAAGGGCCGCTCTTCCCCCGACGTGATGGCCATCCTCGGGATCAGCGGCCGGGCGGAGATGATCCACCGGGACGATCTGGTGGTGGGCGGTCCGAGGATTGTCGATCCGGCCTGATCGCCAAAGCATGTCGTCCGGGTCGATATCTCTCCGAGCGCTCATCACCCGAACGACCTCGATGCCGTCGGGCAACGGGACGTAAAAAACAATATAGCTCCCGACAGGAAAGCTGCGCAGATTTCGCCGCAATTCCGGACGCGCACGGCCCGACAGCGGGTTCTGTACGAGCATTTCGAAGATTTCACCGATACGATCAATCTGCCTGTTGGCGGCGCTGACCGAATCGCCCGCGATGAAAGTCCAAATCGAATCGAGGTCGCGATCGGCTTGGGGAAGCTTACGAAATCTATTCGCCACGTTTCCGCGCGGCCAATAATTGCCGTCCCCGCGCTTTCACAGATTCCATCATTTCGTGGATATCGACTTCCTCCGCCGGACCGCTATCAAAACCTTTCTGGATCTCGGCGCGCAGCGCTTCGAGCTTGGCCTTGCGGCGCTCTTCGCGCTCTTCGATCAGGCGCAGGCCATCGCGCAAGACCTCACTCGCCGTCGAATAGCGGCCGCTCTCGATCAGGCCTTGGATCATGTCCTCGAAATGCTTGCCGATGCTGTAACTGGTGGCCATGGTCGTACCTGCAGATATCAATAAATGATATTTAATGATATCAACGACGAGGGGCAAGGCACCTGCTGCCAAGCTCGGCCATTGGCCGATGGCAGGCGTCGCCCGCCAGCCATGCCGGTTCCTCGCCTCGCCAAGACCCCGATTTCCGTGCTAGACCATGGCCTTAACAGAACGCTGGGACACCCCATGACTGCGCCGCTGAAGGCGATCGACGGTAACGCCGATCTGCCGACCCTGGTGAATGAACTCGCGACACAAGCGCGTGCCGCCGCGCGCGTGCTGGCGCTTGCGCCGCCCGAGCAGAAGAACCGGGCGCTTGCTGCCATCGAGCGTGCCATCCGCGAGAACGCGCCGGCCATCCTTGCCGCCAATACCGAGGATGTCGCCGAGGCGCGCGCGAGCGGGGCGACCTCGGCGTTCGTCGACCGCTTGACGCTGACGCATGCGCGCGTCGATGCGATGGCCGACGGCGTCGCCACCGTGCGCAACATTCCCGATCCGGTGGGCGCCGTCACCGAGAGCTGGCAGCGGCCGAACGGCATGACCATCGAACGCGTCCGCGTGCCGCTCGGCGTCATCGCCGTGATCTTCGAGAGCCGCCCCAATGTCGCGGCGGACGCCGGCGTGCTGTGCCTGAAGTCCGGCAACGCCGTGATCCTGCGCGGCGGCTCCGACAGTTTCCGCTCCTGCCGCGCGATTCATGACTGCCTGGTGCAGGGCCTGCGCGAGGCCGGCCTGCCGGAAGCTGCGATCACGCTGGTGCCGACCCGCGACCGCGCCGCGGTCGGGCTATTGCTCACGGGGTTGAACGGCGGCGTCGACGTGATCGTGCCGCGCGGCGGCAAGAGTTTGGTCGCGCGCGTGGAAGCGGAAGCGCGCGTGCCGGTGTTCGCCCATCTCGAGGGCGTCAACCACGTCTATGTCGACCGCTCCGCCAATCTCGAGATGGCGAAGTCGATCGTGCTGAACGCCAAGATGCGGCGTCCCGGCGTCTGCGGCGCGGCCGAGACGCTGCTGGTCGATCGCGCCTCCGCCAGCTTGAAACCGCTGGTCGAGATGCTGATCGATGCCGGCTGCGAGGTGCGCGGCGACGAGACGGTGCAGCGCGTCGATGCTCGCGTGAAGCCGGCAACCGAGGAAGACTGGGACACCGAATATGAGGATGCGATCATCGCGGCTCGCATCGTCGACGGTGTCGATGAGGCGATCGCGCATATCCACCAGCACGGCTCGCGGCACACCGACGCCGTCGTGACGGAGGATAAGGCTGTTGCCGAGAAATTCCTCAACGAGGTCGACTCCGCGATCGTGCTGCACAACGCCTCGACGCAATTCGCCGACGGCGGCGAATTCGGCTTCGGCGCGGAGATCGGGATAGCCACCGGCAAATTCCACGCCCGTGGGCCGGTCGGCGCCGAACAACTGACAAGCTTCAAGTATCGCATCCACGGCACCGGACAGACGCGGCCGTGAAGCCAAACTTGTGATCCCGTTGAAGCCAGCCCAGATCGCGTCGCCATCGGTCGCGCAGGCGCTTCCGTTCTACACCAACGGAATGCGCATCGGCCTGCTCGGCGGCTCCTTCAACCCGCCGCATGCCGCGCATCGCGCCATCAGCCAGTTCGCGCTCAAGCGGCTGCAGCTCGACCGCGTCTGGTGGCTGCTCACGCCGGGCAACCCGCTCAAGAATCACGACGGCCTGCATGCGCTCGCCGAGCGCTCCGCAGCCGCACTGAAAGTGGCCGACGATCCCCGGATCGATGTGAGCTGTCTCGAAGCTGTCATCGGTACGCGCTACACTGTTGACACGATCATCCATTTGCGGCGCCGCGTTTCCGGCGTGCATTTTGTCTGGATCATGGGCGCCGATAACCTCGCGCAGTTCCACCGTTGGAAAGACTGGCGGCGCATCGCCTCCGATGTGCCGATCGCCGTGATCGACCGTCCGCCACAAAGTTTCCGCGCGCTCGCCGCGCCCGCCGCACAGGCGCTTGCCCGCTATCGTCTGCCCGAGAATCAGGCGCCCCGGCTGGCGGATCAGCAGGCGCCGGCCTGGGTGTTTCTCACCGGCATGAAATCCAATCTGTCTTCGACCGGCCTTCGGAACCCTGATGGCAGCTGGAGGACGGTCTAGCGCATGATCGCGTGGATCATGCGGCAAGTGGTGTGGGGCTTACTGGAATATTGAAACCCTTAACCCCACATGCGTAGTATAGGCGGCGGGCACCGAGATTCGGCGTTCGCGATACAGTGAAAGGAATGGTCCCTGGCCACACCTGTATTGTCCAAGTCTGTTTTACCCAAGGTAGCTAACAAGGCAGCAAAACCTGCGCGTAAAACATCGACCCAAACTGCGGCCTTGAAGGCGCAAGGCGACGCCGACAAGACCCTGAATATGATCCTCTCCCGCCTCGACGATATGAAGGCGGAAGAAACGGTCACCATCGACCTTCGCGGCAAATCAGCATACTCCGACTACATGGTCATCACCTCGGGCCGGGCCAACCGGCACGTCGGTGCGATCGCGGAGAACGTCACGAAAGCCCTGAAGGAAAACGGCATCGGCAAAATCCACGTCGAAGGCTTGCCCAACTGCGACTGGGTGCTGATCGATTCCGGCGATGTGATCGTGCACGTGTTCAGGCCCGAGGTGCGCGAGTTCTACAATCTCGAGCGGTTGTGGACGCAAAGCCCGGTCGCGGCGGTCTAGATCTCTGAGCCGATGCAAATCGGCCGAGGCGCATGCTAACATGCGTTAATGCGGTTATTCGTCATCGCAGTCGGCCGATTGAAGCAGGGCCCGGAGCGGGAACTGGCGGAGCGCTATCGCGAGCGCTTCGACGATATCGGCCGCAAGCTCGGCTTCCGCGGCCTGGACGTTCATGAAATTTCGGAAAGCCGCGCGCGCGACGCCGCAACCAGGATGGCCGAGGAAGCGGCGGCGATCTCGGCGTTGATCCCGGAAAAGCATGTGCTCGTGGCGCTGGATCAGCGCGGCGAGAACGTCGACAGCGCGGCATTTGCAGGGTATCTCCGGCGCTGGCGGGACCAATCGGTCGCCAACACTATTTTCGTCATCGGCGGCGCCGACGGACTTTCGCCTGATTTGCAGCGCAAGGCCAAGCTGCGCGTCGCATTCGGCGCGGCGACCTGGCCGCACCAGATGGTCCGGGTCATGCTTCTGGAACAGATTTATCGGGCGGCGACCATTTTGGCCGGCCACCCCTATCATCGCGCGTGAACCGACAACAGAAAGCGCTGAACAATCCGATGCCGTCGCTGCGCGACCCTCACCGTTATCCCGACGCCGCGCGCCGCTGCCGGTATCCGGCATCCTGGCTTCCCCTTCCGGTCGTATTGTTGACGGCAAGCCTTGCCACAGTCGCAATCGCGCAAACTCCGCCGCAACAGCAACAGACCGCGGCAACCGCGCCGTCGCCCGATATCATCAAGCAGCGGGAGCAGGAGCTTGAGGCCACCCGCGAACAGCAACGAAAAGCCACCGAGCTGCAGGAGAAATTGAAGGCCGACATTGCCGCGATCGGCCAGGACCGCAGCAAGCTCAACCAGCAGATCATCGACATTGCGGGCCAGGTGCGCGGGGTCGAAGGTCGGATCGTCGATGCGGAGGCGAGGCTGCGCCCGCTCGACAGCCGCGAGCAGGAGATCCGCACCTCGCTCGATTCACGCCGCGCCGAGATCATCGAGGTGCTGGCGGCGCTGCAACGTGCCGGCCGGCGCACGCCGCCGGCGCTCCTGGTGCGGCCAGAAGACGCATTGCAGTCGCTGCGAACCGCGATGCTGCTCGGTGCGGTCGTACCTGAATTGCGGGGGCGCGCGGAGAAGCTGACCGCCGACCTCGGCGAGCTGGTTGCATTGCGCAAGACCATCGCCAGCGAACGCGATGCGATGGCGCGCGACCGCGACAAGCTCAGGGAAGACCAGGTCCGGCTCGCGGCGCTGGTCGAGGAGCGGCAACGCCAGCAGAGCGCGATCGAAAAGGACATGGCAGCGGAAGGCGCGCGGGCCATCGCCCTGTCCAAGCAGGTCGACGACCTGCAGGGCCTGATCGCCAAGATGGAACAGGATCTGAAGAGCGCCGCAAAAGCGGCCGCCGCCGCCAACCTCCAGGGCACGCCCGCCGCCCCGAACGGAAAGCCCAATCTGGGCGCTTTGAAGGATTCGGCGCGGCTGAGCCCGGCGGTCGCCTTTGCCTCGGCCAAGGGCCTGTTCGCCTATCCCGTTAACGGTACCAGGATTCGAGATTTTGGCGGCTCTGACGGTGCTGGCGGCGTGCAAAAAGGCATTTCTTTGGCGGCGCTGCCCGGCGCCCAGGTCACAACCCCGTGTGACGGCTGGGTCGTCTATGCCGGACCCTTTCGAAGCTACGGTCAACTCTTGATCCTCAACGCCGGGGGCGGGTATCATGTTTTGATCGCCGGGATGGAGCGTATTTCGGTAAACATCGGCCAGTTTGTACTTACGGGGGAGCCGGTCGCGACCATGGGGTCCACATCCCAGGTTGCTTCCATTTTCGCAACAAACGCGAGCCAACCCGTGCTCTATGTGGAGTTCCGTAAGGACGGCACTCCAATTGATCCAGGCCCATGGTGGGCCGCAAATGAAGGCGAAAAGGTTCGCGGATGATGCGCAAGACTTCTGTAATTCTCCTCAGCGCCGCATGCGGTGCAGCGTTGACGCTGTTCGTTACCCAACCGCGCGCCGTGCTGATGGGATCAAGCGCGCGCGCCGCGACCTCGGACACCTACCGCCAGCTCAATCTGTTCGGCGACGTGTTCGAGCGCGTGCGCAGCGACTATGTCGAGAAGCCCGATGACAGCAAGCTCGTGGAATCCGCGATCAGCGGCATGCTGGCCGGGCTTGATCCGCACTCGAGCTACATGGACGCCAAGAGCTTCCGCGACATGCAGGTGCAGACCCGCGGCGAGTTCGGCGGGCTCGGCATCGAAGTCACGATGGAAGACGGGCTGATCAAGGTCGTCTCCCCGATCGACGATACCCCGGCATCGAAGGCCGGCATCATGGCCAACGACATCATCACCACGCTCGACGACGAGGCGGTGCAGGGCCTGACCCTCAACCAGGCCGTCGAGAAGATGCGCGGGCCGGTGAACACCAAGATCCGGCTGAAGATCGTTCGCAAGGGCCAGGACAGTCCGATCGAGGTCACGCTGGTGCGCGACAACATCCGTGTCCGCTCGGTGCGTGCCCGCGTCGAGGCCGACGACATCGCCTATATCCGCATCACCACCTTCAATGAGCAGACCACCGAGGGCCTCAAGAAGGAGATCGCGAATCTCTCGAGCCAGATCGGCGACAAGCTGAAGGGCTACGTCATCGACCTCCGCAACAACCCGGGCGGCCTGCTGGAGGAAGCCGTGACGGTGTCCGACGCCTTCCTGGAGCGCGGCGAGATCGTTTCGACCCGCGGCCGCAATGCCGAGGAGACCCAGCGCCGCGCCGCCCATGCGGGCGACCTGACCAAGGGCAAGCCGGTCATCGTGCTGATCAACGGCGGCTCGGCCTCGGCCTCCGAAATCGTCGCCGGCGCGTTGCAGGACCACAAGCGGGCGACGCTGGTCGGCACCCGCTCGTTCGGCAAGGGTTCGGTCCAGACCATCATCCCGCTCGGCAGCGGCAATGGCGCGCTGCGGCTGACCACCGCGCGCTACTACACGCCATCCGGCAAGTCGATCCAGGCCAAGGGCATCGTGCCCGATATCGAGGTGCTGCAGGACGTGCCGGATGAACTGAAGGCCCGGACTGACACCAAGGGTGAGGCCTCGCTGCGCGGCCATCTGAAATCCGACGGCGACGAGAAGACCGGCTCGCAGTCCTACGTGCCGCCGGACGCCAAGGACGACAAGGCGCTCAAGCTGGCCGACGACCTCCTGCACGGCATCAAGTCCACGGCCAGTTCGGCGCCGCCGCCCGCGAACGGCGACAAGGCTGCGGTCGACAACAAGCCGGGCAGCAAGGCCGCGAACTGATCGGCCACCGCGAATTCAGACCAAGGGCGGCCCTTTCGGCCGCCCTTTTTATTTGGAAGGTGCCGTTGCCCGGGTGAAGCGCCGCGGAAAACCGGGCCCCGGGTTACCCGTGGAAGAGACCCCCCCCGGTACCCGGCGCGTCACCCCCGGGACAGGGCCCCCCCGCACTGCCACCCGCCGCCCCCTTCTAAATTCTGGGGGTTTTTTTTGGGGGGGTGATTGGAGATTCGGGCGCCCAACACATCGCCCCCCCCGCACACCAAAACATGTGCCAAA
>NZ_JBVAPG010000569.1:0-315 GCF_055413685.1 Bradyrhizobium sp. LeoA1Lang
TTCGCGGCGAGCGGCACCGGGCTTCTAGCTCCAGACGCTCCTTCCGCGAAACGCGGACTTCTCTTGCTTCGGGAATCATCCCGATCTTGAATCACGACTCACGTTCTATGAAAAGTGGGTACTAGGCCCACGACGCGGTTTGCCGGATCGATCCAAAACTGCATGCCATAGATGCCGCCCCACCCGTAGAGCCTGAGAACCAATTCGGTTTTCGGGTAGACGGCATCCGAAGTAGCGGATGTTGAAGACCTCGACGGTGGAGCGGGGCGGGATTTGCGCGCCGCTATGGTTTGGCGCAGCTATGGGTTGGCGAGG
>NZ_JBVAPG010000570.1:0-314 GCF_055413685.1 Bradyrhizobium sp. LeoA1Lang
GCCTTCGTGGTAACGCTTGTCATGGCGTGGTCTCCAGCCCGGCGCGTCAACGCCGGGTGATTCGAGGTTGATCACCCCGGAGACTACGCCACTTTCAATTCCAACCGCTTTTCGGACGGCACCGGGCCCAACATGCCCGGGCTCAATAGGAACAAGGCGCACCGCAGGGGCACTCTGCCGCCGATGCCCCTAGCATTACAGTTGTCTTTTTGTTTTGAAGTGCGCGCGCTGGGCGGCGGCCTGGTGAGCTCTACGCCAAAGTGACCATGCGATGATGTGTGCGGGTTGGATTCGCTTTCGAGCGAGTCTGATGG
>NZ_JBVAPG010000571.1:0-303 GCF_055413685.1 Bradyrhizobium sp. LeoA1Lang
AAGCATGAAATTCCGCGCGGCGACTGGGAAATGACATCACGCGATGAAGTCAATAACCGCGCGTTATGATGGCCGTTCGCCTTCCGCATCGGACTCGCGTGCACTCGAGGCCGACTGCTTTTGGCCCAGGCCGTGTGAAAACTGTGCCTCTGCTATTATTCTCCAATGAATCGGCAGGGGACGAGCGATGGCGGGATTCGTAGAGGGGGTTGATCGCGGACAGAGCACGTTGTTCCCTGCACTGCTCGACGATTACGTGGCCGAGGACAATCCGGTGCGTGCGGTTGATGTGTTCGTCGACGG
>NZ_JBVAPG010000572.1:0-302 GCF_055413685.1 Bradyrhizobium sp. LeoA1Lang
AAGCCTTCGTGGTAACGCTTGTCATGGCGTGGTCTCCAGCCCGGCGCGTCAACGCCGGGTGATTCGAGGTTGATCACCCCGGAGACTACGCCACTTTCAATTCCAACCGCTTTTCGGACGGCACCGCTCGCGATCGTCACGAACGTTGCGGTGAGATGCGGTGGACGAGATGCGTGTGACTGACGAGCGCGCGCATCACGGACGGCGAAGTCGTGTGGTCCTGGCGCCCCGACGCTGGCGCTAAGTTTTTCGCGCGAACAAGTTCGCGCTTGAGATGACGGTGGCAAGAAAGCCCGGTCACC
>NZ_JBVAPG010000573.1:0-300 GCF_055413685.1 Bradyrhizobium sp. LeoA1Lang
CGCCGGGGTTCTGCGAGGTCGACATGGTGGCGCATGGCGGCACATCTGTAGCTGGCTCGTTCATTCAGACGTTGACGATGGTCGACGTCGCGACTGGTTGGACCGAGTGCATGCCGTTGGTGACGCGCGAGGGCGGCCTCGTCGTGCGGGCGATGGAGCGCGCGCAGAGCCTGTTTCCCTGGGTCATTCGCGGCGCCGATTTTGACAATGACAGCGCATTCATGAACGACGTCGTCGTGCCCTGGTGTCGCGCGCAAAAGATCGAGGTGACACGCTCGCGCGCCTACAAGAAGAATGATC
>NZ_JBVAPG010000574.1:0-294 GCF_055413685.1 Bradyrhizobium sp. LeoA1Lang
GGATCCGGTCGTCGCGCAGCCTTGAGCGGGAAGCCGGCCGCAATCTTGAACTGATCTGGCTGCTGAAGCGGCTGGTGCCCGGCTATCGCACCATTGCCAAGTTCCGCAAGGACAACTGGAAGGCGCTCAAGGCAGCGAACCGGGAGTTTGTGCTTGTGGTGCGCGAGCTTGGCCTGGTGGGCGGTGAAGTTGTGGCGATCGACGGGGCGTTTTTTGACGGCAACGCCAGCAAGGCGAGTATCAAGACGCAGCGCACGCTCGCCAAGCGGCTCGCGGAGATTGACCGGGAGATCG
>NZ_JBVAPG010000575.1:0-293 GCF_055413685.1 Bradyrhizobium sp. LeoA1Lang
ACCTTCTGCGCTCGCGGCTGGACGCGATCATCGACATGAACCATGCGCTGGTGCAGCTGGCGCGGACGATCGACTGGGCATTCCTCGAGCAGAAGTTCGGCGCGGTCTATGAGGACAAGCCGGGCCGATTGGCTGCGGCGCTTAGGGTAGTGCACGAGCAACTATTCGCCCCAGCTGCCGTGTGCCGGCATCGTCGCAGCGAATTGATCAGGTCGCTCGTGGACCAATCTTGGGCCGTGCTTCTTGGCGATGACACGCGGCCTGCCGTTCAGCCCTCATCCAAACTTGAATAA
>NZ_JBVAPG010000576.1:0-291 GCF_055413685.1 Bradyrhizobium sp. LeoA1Lang
AGGCGAAGGCGGTGCCGCGGCCGCTTGTGCGGCGATGAGCGCATCGCGTTCATCCTCAACCAGCTTGATCTGTTCGAGCAGCAGTTCTAGCCGATCGACTTCGCGGGAAATCTGGGCCTTCATGAGCACAGGTAGCGCACGCCCATCGCCGGTCCAGAGCTCGTCTAGTGGTTCATCACAGTGATTTTGACGTTTTGATACCGAGCCATTCGAGGATCGGCAAGTTTTCGGGTGGCAGGAGAATCTCGATGCTTCGGGGAACGCCGGGCTGACGGCGAATGAAGCCGTTTC
>NZ_JBVAPG010000577.1:0-291 GCF_055413685.1 Bradyrhizobium sp. LeoA1Lang
AGCCGAAGCCATCGGGATGGCTGGCGCGATACTCGTCCCACAGCAGCCGGCGGGTCACGTTGCGCCGGCGCAGCTCCTTGTCGACATAGCCCCAGTCGGGAATGGGCCGCTGGGGGCTCTGCGACGCCGGCTTCGGCGCAGGGAAAAGCAGCAGCTCCAGGTCCTCGTCGGTCATTCCGGCCGGCAACGGCCAGTTCAGCCCGGCAGCCCCGGCTCGGCGCAGATAGCTGTGCACGGCGCCGTTGCTGATGCCCAGGGTGCGCGCAATGGCTCGCTCCGGCAAGCCTTGAA
>NZ_JBVAPG010000578.1:0-287 GCF_055413685.1 Bradyrhizobium sp. LeoA1Lang
CCGCCAGGTCTTTGATGCGGCGATCACCAGTTTGAACACCATCAGCCTGGCGGTGGTTGGCGACAACGAGCCCTTGGTGCGCACCGTCCGGTGCCGCACGGTGGCGAACACGCTTTCGATGGGGTTGCTCGTGCGCAAGTGATCCCAATGCTCGGCCGGGAAGTCGTAGAAGGCCAGCAGGGCGTCGCGATCCTTGACCAGACATTCGACCGCCCGGCCGTATTTGGCGCGGTATTTCTCGGCGAAAACGTCGATCGCCGCTTCGGCGGACGCCCGGTTCGGCGCCC
>NZ_JBVAPG010000057.1:0-50349 GCF_055413685.1 Bradyrhizobium sp. LeoA1Lang
TGAAGGGCGAAAATCAGTTGCCAAGGGTCATTGCCGGCGTCAAATTTACCGACGGCGTCGCAGAATCGACGACGCCAGCTAACCGCGCCGCCTGATCAGCCCCATCACCCAATTTCGGCCATAGCTCGGTTCTGTATGTTCAAGTCCACATTAATCGTCATGCTGCTGGCATTGATCGGCAATGGGGCTGCCTTTGCGCAGGAGAACCGCGGCACTCCCGAGCAGAGGGCCGCATGCGCGCCTGACGCCTTCCGGCTGTGCGCGAGCTACATCCCTGACGCCAGGAATGTGGAGGCCTGTCTCAGGCAAAGAATGTCAGACCTGAGCGATGCCTGCAGAGTCGTCTTCGAGCACGCTGCGGGAACTGCTTCGGTCAGGACCATAGGATCGCCCCGGGCCGGCCGGGACGCAAAAGATGAGGAATGATCGCATGAACACGATGTATGCTCCCGCGTTCGCCGCGTTCGGGGGCTCGGCCTTCGGAGCGATCTCTACGATCGTAACTGGATGGATGACTCGGCGCCGCAGGCTTCGCGAGCGTCACTATGCCCGGTCGATTTCCAAGCGCGAGCGGCTCTATCGAAGCTTCATCGAGGAAGCCTCCCGAGTCTACGCCGACGCGCTCGTCAGCGACAAATCCGAGATTCCGCAATTGGTCAATCTGTATGCGCTCATAGGGCGGATGAGGATTCTGGCCAGCGATCAAGTGGTTCAAGCCGCGGAGCGGGCAGGTCGCCTGATCATCGAAACCTACCTGTCGCCAAACCGCGAATTTGTCGATCTGCCGGAATTCATGGAGGAAATGGATCCCCTGCGTGCTTTCGGGGAAGCCTGCCGGTGCGAATTGCATTCGATCCCATCTCGCTGAGGTCCCACGCGATGCAGCAGCGGATAGGCCAAGCCGGATCGCCGTGCATCCGTCGGCGGATCGTACAAGCAGCGATCCGATTGCACCGCGAGATCGGTTTCAAGAAGACCACCGTCGCCGATATCGCTCGCGGAGCGTCGATGTCGCCCGCTAACGTCTACCGCTTCTTCCCTTCAAAGCAGGCAATCGAGGAGGCAGCCGTGGCGGGCCTGTTCGAACAAGCCTCTGCGGCTGCAACGCTTGCGGTTCGCGGCGGCTCCGCCCTGGAGCGTCTAACGGCAGCGTTGAGGGCGATCTCACAGCTGCACGACCATCGGCTGGAGAACGACAGCAAGCAACACGAATTGGTCGCTGCGGCGGTACGCGAGAACTGGGCGGTCGCTTTGTCTTACGCAGCCCGGATCCGGAGACTTGTGCGCGCGATCATTGCTGCCGGACAGACGAGCGGCGAGCTACGACAGGGAAGTCCGACGGCGATGACCTGTTGCGTGCTCGAAGCAATGGACGGATATCTCAGTCCGTCGCGGATCAACGCAGCTACCGTTCGGCCCACTTTTGACGAGACAATGGATTTCTGCGCAGGCGCGCTGCGTCACGCTCCGTGGGGCCAGTCGATCGACCTGGCCGCTGACTTGCGTCCGAAAGCCGTGGCGCAACGATAACGAGCGGGGTCTATGGCTGATTCACGGCCTCCAGTCCGCCTCGCAAGCCGCGAGAAAGAAATTGACCCGTTCGTGCAGGAACGTCGGCAGCTCTTTTCTGAGGTCCTTCAGTTCCTCACCCATCAGAGATCTCATAAGCATCGGAAGCAGAATGAGGTCCATGAACATCTGCGCTGTCGCAACGCTCCGCTTTGCGCTGAAGGGTCCTTTGGCTGAGCGCGCAACCCTCTGCGTTGCCTCGTTCAAGAGCTGCGAAACTGCCCCAGCCGCGCGGTCGCGCGCCGCGTCGTGAACATTTCGGCTCAACTCGGGAAATCGCCGCGCCTCGGCGATCGTCGCGCGCGTGAGGTCCAACGTGTCCTCGACGAATCTCTCCACGATCTCGATGCCGAGATTGGCGAGCTTTTCCTGGATGGTGCGGCCCGCCGGGGTGAACCCCTCGAAAGCTGTCAATCCGTTGATGGTCCGGGCCACCACAGCCTCGAACAGCGCCTCCTTGCCGGGGAAATGGGCATAGATGGTCGGTTTGCTCGCAGGGGCCAACTCGGAAATATCGTCGATGCTGGCACTCCGAAACCCCTTCTCGAGAAAGAGCTGCTGGGCTGCATCGAGAATCCGCGCCTGGACGCCGCCGGCAAGGTCCTTGGGCGGTCTGCCGCGTTTCGGGCTTTTGTTCTTCACCATCACTGTTTCCTAATCACGAGTTTGTGCACGTCTAGATCCCACTTGACATGCCCGGGAAGGAAATGCAACAAAAAGAAAATATACGGTATAGTTTAGTTACCTGTCGATGGCTGGCTTTGATTGCCAGGCCTGCGACAGCTCATCCGGATGACCGGCCGGCCGCCACATGCGCGTTTGGCCCCACTCATCCGGCGCAACCTAAGGAGATCGCCGTGACTGTGTGCAGCCCGGACTCGCCAATTGTGGAGCAGGGCATTCTACTGCGCGAATTGAATCACCGGATCAATAGTGGGCTCGCTTCGGCGATCAACCTGGTCTCGGTCGCGGCCGTTCGAGCTGAGGGGCCTGAGGCCAAGCGCGCCTTAAGCGACATGGTCGAACTGTTGCACGGTTATGCCGATGTGCAGAAGGCGCTCGCAATGCCGAGGGGCAAGGCGCTGATCGACGCCGCGACATACATCCGCATGATGGGCTGCGCTATGCGCCGTTCGTTGCTGGACCGAATGAATATCCGGTTGGCACTCGCCACCGAATCTCTTCCGCTCCAACCAGAGCGATGCCGGCGGCTCGGACTGATCGTCCACGGGCTTGTAACCGACGCCGCGAAGCATGCGTGTTTTGAGGCGCGGACCGGAGAAATCAGGATCAAACTGACACGAATCGGCGCGGTGGTGAATTGCGTCGTCCTGGACAATGGTTCGCGGCCGGCACGGGGCGCTGCGGGGCGCGGACTGCGGATCAGTAATGATCTTGCCAAGGGTCTCGGCGGCCGGGTCGAGCACGGCTTCGGCACGGATTTCACATCCGTCGTCCTATCGTTTCCGCTGATAGAGCGTGAGCGACAGGCGAACAGGGCGATGGCGAAGCGTCGCATCATACCGTGGCCTCGCCGGCCAAAAGTCAGCCCATCCAATGCCTCGGAGCTTTGCACCGGAGCGAACTGCCCCGTTCGGGGCAGCCGCCCCGTTGGAACTCGACCGGATCCGAATCCGGCTCGCGGAGCCCAACCGGTCTCCGCCGTTCCAGCGGCGGATGTGCAGGGCGAGTTGTTGTCACCCCGCCACCGCATGGACCTGCTATGAACCATCATGCTGCGAACCACACCGTAATCGATCAAGCTACCCGCAAACGCAAGCTGAGAGGTCCCGGTGGCCTTGCGGTCGCACTTGTCGCAATCGCGCTGAGTGGCTGCAACGATCATGTCGCTGCTCCCATCACGCGTGCCGCGATCGTGCGCACGGAGATCGTGCAGCCGCGCGACCGACAAGCCTCCGTCACCCTGACCGGCGAAATCCAGGCCCGGTTTCGCACGGATCTGTCGTTCCGCGTCAGCGGACGTGTGCTCGCGCGCCATGTCGATGTCGGTGCTCACGTCGAGGCTGGCGAGGTCCTGGCTGTGCTCGATCCGGCCGAGCAGCAGGCCGATGTCGATGCCGCGACCACAGCGGTCATAGCTGCACAATCCCAGTTGCGCGTGGCCAGCGCGACCTTTGAACGGCAAAAAGCACTGATCGCAAGCGGTTTCACCACGCGGACGGTCTACGATCAGGCGCAGGAAGGATTGCGAACCGCAGAAGGTGCGCTTGAAGCAGCAAAAGCGGAGCTCGGAACGTCGAAAGACGCCCTTGGCTATACCGCCCTGCGCGCCGACGCGGCAGGCGTGGTCACCGCGCGCAATTTGGAAGTCGGCCAGGTCGTACAGGCCGCGCAGCCCGTTTTCTCGCTGGCGCAGGATGGTGAACGTGATGCCGTCTTCGACGTCTACGAATCCCTCTTCTTTGGCGATCTGGACGACAGCCGTGTATCGTTGGCGCTTGTCTCCGACGCAGGGGTGACGGCGAACGGGCATGTCAGGGAAGTCTCGCCCGCGATTGATGCGAAGAGCGCGACCATCCGCGTCAAGGTTGCCATCCAGAATCCGCCGGCAGCGATGACACTTGGTAGCGCAGTTGCGGGAGCCGTCAAAACGAAGTCCCAGCAGCAGATCGCTTTGCCCTGGAGTGCATTGGCGGCGATGGGATCGAAGCCCGCCGTCTGGACCGTCGATCCCGCGACCAAAATGGCTGCGCTCAAGCCGGTGACGATCGGCGGTTATGAAGCCCGTGAAGTGCTGATCAAGGCGGGCCTCAAGCCGGGCGACCGCGTCGTGATCGATGGCGGAAAGCTGCTGAGCGTTGGCCAGGCCGTGAAGTATGAGGGAGACCGATCATGAAGAGGTGCGCCACGATTGCCGCCGGCACGTTTGTGTCGGCGCTGCTGCTCGCTGGATGCCAGCAGGAGGCGAAAGCGCCCGAGCCTGTACGACCCGTGCTGTCGATGGTCCTTGAGCCGAGCCGCACGGACGGCATCGTCGCCGTAGGCATTGTTGAGCCGCGGTACAAGACGAATCTCGCGTTCCGCGTCTTGGGACGTCTGACCGGGCGTCCCGTCTACGTTGGTGATCGCGTCAGCGAAGGACAAACTGTCGGGGTCATCGATTCCACCGCTCTGGAGCTTGCGGTACGTTCGGCCAGGGCTGAGCTTACGAAGGCCGAGGCGCAGCTGGCAACTGCAACGGCGACGGAGGAGCGGCAGCGAACCCTCATCACAACTGACGCAACCACAAAGCAGACACTGGACAATGCCGAGCAGGTGAGGGCCGGCGCCGCAGCGTCGGTTGCACACGCACAGGCGAGCTTGATCAAGGCCGTCGAGCAACGGGGCTATGCGCAGCTCAAGACCGATTTCGCCGGCGTCGTCACTGCGGTGGGCGCAGAAGTCGGGCAGGTGGTCTCTCCAGGCCAGAATGTCGTGACAGTTGCGAGGCCCGACATCAGGGAGGCGGTGGTCGATATCGGGGAGGATTTCCCGGCGCCGCTTGAAATCGACTTGCCATTCACAGTCGGCTTACAGCTGCTCCCCGCCGTTCAGGTCCAAGGCAAGGTTCGCGAGATCGCCCCGCAGGCGGACCCCGTGACGCGCCTACGGCGAGTCCGCATCACCCTGGACAATCCCCCTGAAAGCTTTCGCTTGGGCACGACCATTACGGCCACGCTCGGCGAAGCACAAAGTCCGACATTGCGCATTCCCGCCTCTGCGGTGGTCGCCAAGGATGGCGCGAATTTCGTCTGGGTCATCGATCAGCCTGCGAGCACCGTGTCGCTGCACAAGGTCGATCTCGCCGGGGACCCCGCAGGTGCACGCGTCGCAGGGGGTGTTGCCCCCGGTACGCGCATCGTGATCGCTGGAATCCACAGCCTCAAGCAAGGACAACAAGTCCGTATCGAACGGGATCAGAAGCCATGAAGTCGTTCAACCTTTCCGACTGGGCGCTCCGCCATCGTTCGCTCGTCTGGTACTTCATGTTCGCCTTCATGGCGGCGGGCCTCTTCGCCTACCTTCAGCTCGGCCGTCAGGAAGATCCCGACTTCACCATCAAGACCATGGTGATCCAGGCGCAGTGGCCGGGCGCATCGCCCGAAGAGATGACGCGCCAGGTCACCGACAGGATCGAAAAGAAGCTCGAGGAGCTGGAATCGCTTGACTACACCAAGAGCGTGACGGTCGCGGGCCAGACCACCGTATTCGTTTATCTGCGAGACACGACAAAGGCGGCCGACGTGAAGCCGACCTGGGTCCGCGTCCGCAATATGATCGCGGATATCAAGGGCGAATTCCCGCAAGGGGTGGTCGGGCCCGGCTTCAACGATCGCTTCGGCGACGTGTTCGGTAACATCTATGCCTTCACCAGCGACGGCTTGACTCAGCGTCAGCTGCGCGACGAGGTCGAAGGTATCCGCGCCAAGGTCTTGACCGTGCCTGATGTGGGTAAGGTCGACATTCTCGGCGCGCAGGACGAAGTGATCTATCTGGAATTCTCCACCCGGAAGATCGCGGCCCTTGGCCTCGACGTCCACTCGATCATGGCCTCCCTCCAGGGACAAAACGCGGTCGCGCCGTCTGGGGTGTTCCAGGAGGGGGCCGAGCGGATCAGCGTGCGCGTGAACGGCCGGTTCACGTCGGAGGCAAGCCTGAACGCGATCAATCTCCGGATCAACGACCGCTTCTTTCCGCTGACTGACGTCGCGACCGTCACGCGCGGTTATGCCGATCCGGCCAAGAGCTTGTTCCGGTACAACGGCCAGCCTGCAATCGGGCTTGCCATCGGCATGAAGTCCGGCGCAAACCTGCTTCACTTCGGCGAGGCGCTGAAGGAGGAAATGTCAAAGGTCATTGCCGACCTGCCGATCGGCGTCGGCGTTTACCTGGTCGCCGATCAGCCCGTCGTCGTCGAGCATGCCGTGTCGGGCTTCACCGAAGCGCTGTTTGAGGCGGTGGCCATTGTTCTCGCCATCAGCTTTCTCAGCTTAGGCATGCGCGCCGGGCTTGTCGTCGCAATCGCAATCCCGCTGGTTCTCGCCATTACCTTCGTGGTGATGGCTTATGCCGGCATTTCATTGCAGAGAATTTCGCTTGGTGCATTGATCATCGCGCTCGGCCTTCTGGTCGATGACGCCATGATTGCCGTCGAGATGATGGTGGCTCGACTGGAAGTCGGCGATCCCCTGGAAAAGGCGGCGACCCACGTCTATACGTCGACCGCTTTTCCCATGCTGACCGGCACGCTGGTCACTGTCGCGGGCTTCATCCCGATTGGGCTGAACAGCAGCAATGCCGGCGAATTTACCTTCACGCTGTTCGTGGTGATTGCGGTCTCCCTGATCGTGTCGTGGATCGTCGCGGTAGTGTTCACCCCACTGCTCGGCGTCACCATTTTGCCCGCAAAGATGAAGGGCCACCATGAGGAGAAGGGCCGGCTGGCGCAGATGTTCGCCCGCCTGCTGCTCATCTGCATGCATCGCCGTTGGATCACCGTCGGCGTGACGGTTGCCGCCTTCTTCGTCGCGTTGTTCGGCATGACGTTCGTGCAGCAGCAGTTCTTTCCCTCATCGGACCGTGACGAGCTGGTGATCGACTGGAATTTGCCGCAAAATGCCTCCATTGCAGACACCAATGCGCAGATGGCGCGCTTCGAGCGCGAACAGCTGCAGGGCAATGGCGCCGTGGATCATTGGTCGACTTATGTCGGGACGGGCGCGCCGCGGTTCGTGCTGTCGTTCGACGTGCAGACGGCCAATACATGGTTCGGCCAGCAAGTCGTTGTGACCAAGGGCGGCATAAAGGCGCGCGACCTCGTCAAGGCACAATTTGAGGAATATCTGAGGAAGACGTTTCCAGGCACCGACACCTACGTCAAGTTGCTCGAGGTCGGTCCGCCGGTGGGACGTCCCGTGCAATACCGCCTGAGCGGGCCCAACATCGCGAAGGTCAGGGATTTCTCGCAGGAACTCGCCGGCATCGTCCGGAGCAACCCCGACCTCGGCAGCGTCGTGTTCGACTGGATGGAGCCTGCGCGCGTCGTCAAGGTCGACGTTCTCCAGGACAAGGCGCGCCAGCTCGGCGTGACGTCGGAAGACATCGCCACCACCCTGAACTCGGTGCTTGAGGGCACGCCGATCACACAGGTTCGCGACAGCATCTATCTTGTCAATGTCACTGGACGTGCGACCGCGGTCGATCGCAGCTCGATCGATACGCTCCGAGATCTGCAGTTGACCGGGCAGGGTGGGCAGTCGGTGCCGCTCGGGACCGTGGCCAACCTGCGCTATGAGATCGAGCAGCCGACCATCTGGCGCCGCGCGCGGATTCCCACGATCACGCTGAAGGCTGGCATCGTCACCAACGTCCAGCCGAAGACAATCATGGATCAGTTGGCACCGAGGGTGGCGGATTTCAGCAAAGCACTGCCGGCGGGTTATTCGGTGGCGATCGGCGGCTCCGTGGAGGAAAGCGCCAAGAGCCAGTCGCCGATCGTGGCCGTCGTTCCGCTCATGCTGTTCGTCATGGCTACCGTCCTGATGATTCAGTTGCAGAGCTTCCACCGCCTGTTCCTGGTGTTTGCGGTCGCACCGCTTGCCGTGATCGGCGTCGTCATGGCCCTGCTGCCGAGCGGCGCACCTCTCGGCTTCGTTGCCATCCTGGGTGTGCTGGCGCTGATCGGCATCCTGGTCCGAAACTCGGTGATCCTGATCGTGCAGATTGAGGATCTAAGGAAGGAGGGGCGTCCAGCCTGGGATGCCGTTGTCGAAGCGACCGAGCATCGCATGCGCCCGATCTTGCTGACCGCGGCCGCCGCGAGTCTCGCGCTGATTCCAATCGCGCGCGAGATTTTCTGGGGGCCGATGGCCTACGCGATGATGGGCGGCATCATCGTCGGCACGCTGCTGACGCTGTTGTTCCTGCCCGCGCTTTATGTGGCGTGGTTCCGGATCCACCCTGTTCACGACGACGGCGGGCCAGTGCGTGAGACCGTTGACCCGGCGCACGACAGCCACTCGTCGAACTCGACTCTTGCGCCGGCCGCGCCGGTGCCGGTCCTTGAAACGCAAATCTGAAACGGAGACTACGATGTCCAGGAAGACACTCTTGACGCTGTCCGTCAGCGTAACGCTCGCAACGATTTCGTTGGCACCGACTGCGGTGTTTGCGCAATTCCCCGGTCCTCCTCCCATGGGGCCGGGCGGTCCTCCTCCGATCGCGGCCGGCGGTCCTCCGGCGTTCGGAGGCCATCCTCCGATGGGGCCTGGCGGTGTGCCCCGTGCCGGCCTCGGCGGTCCGGCTCCTCGCCTTGGCGCCGGCGCTGGTCCTGGCGGCGATCTAAGAGCGCCTGGCGGCGTTCGCGCCGGCGGTCGTGACGGACCCGCGGTTGCACGCGCGGTCCAAGCTCGCTCTGCATCAGTCAGCTACGGCCGCTCCGGAAGCTTCAGCCATAGCTACGGCGGGCGACGATACGGTTATCGTGCAGCTTACGCCGCTGGCGCCTATGCCGGCTATGCTTATGGCAGCTCGAACGATGGCAACTATTCCGATAGCGACTGCTACTACGCCTACAGGAGCCACAGACGCGTTCGGGTATGCAACTAGCGGGCGGGAAGTATCTCACCCTACGAACTCTGCGGTGAACATTGTAAGTGCGTTGGCTTCGCTGGTGCTGCTGACTGAGACCGGTTTGTTCACCGCGGTTGCGTAACGTCGGCACACTTTGGCGCTGCGTCAGCGTGCCGGTTGGGAACAACACGCAACAGCTTTGAGCCTCCGCATTCAATTCCGAGTGCGAGGCCGGCCAAAATCCAACGACCAGGGTGGGCCCTCAATCGGTTGCAGCACGAGTTTGTGAATGGGCTCGCTTGACAGGGCAAATAATAAACTATACGGTATAGTATATTAAAGTTTTGATCGTGAAGCCGCGGTGACCTGTCCCGGACAGAACTCAGGCCTGAGCAATCGCAAACCAAGAGCACAGAACCATGAACTTTCAGCCCCGGCCACACCTCACGACCGCCGACCGGCGTCTGCCGTTCGATTGCATAGCGTTGCTCTTACAGGGCGGCGGCGCTCTGGGGGCTTATCAGGGAGGCGTCTACGAGGCCTTGGCTGAAGCCAACATCCATCCCGATTGGATTGCCGGCATCTCGATTGGAGCGATCAACGCTGCAATTATCGCGGGCAATCCGCCCAATTCCCGAGTTGACCGGCTTCGCGAGTTTTGGACGCAGGTGACGTTGGACGCACCGTTCACCGATTTGATGAACAGCGATCACACCCGCAATTTTCTCAATCAGGTAAATGCGAGCTTTGCGGCCGTGTTTGGCGCGAACGGATTCTTTTCCGCGCGGCCACTGGCGCCGTGGCTACAAGCGGGTGGAACGCTTGCCGCCACGAGCATCTACGACACCAGCGCGTTGAAGACGACACTGGAGCGGCTCGTCGATTTCGATCGTATCAACGCCGGTATGATGCGGTTCAGCGCAGGTGCCGTCAATGTGAGGACCGGCAATCTGGTCTATTTCGACACTGCCACGCATACGATCCGGCCGGAGCACGTTCTGGCGAGCGGGGCGCTACCGCCGGGATTTCCGGCGGTCGAAATCGATGGCGAACATTATTGGGATGGCGGCCTCGTATCCAACACACCATTGCAATGGGTGATCGAGTGTGGCGCCCGTCAAGACACGCTTGTGTTTCAGGTCGATCTCTGGAGCGCGCGTGGCCAGATTCCGCGCAATATGGCCGATGTCGTTACGCGTCAGAAAGAGATTCAATACTCGAGCCGCACGCGAGCAAGCACGGACCAGTTCAAAAGCTTGCACCGACTGCAGCGAGAGCTGGGGATTCTATTGAGCAGGCTGCCTGAAGATCTGCTCGAGCATGAGGACGTCAGGCTGCTCAGGACGGCTGCCTCTCGCAACGTGCACAACCTCGTCCATCTGATCTATCGCGCGCGGGACTACGAAGGCCACTCCAAGGACTACGAGTTTTCTCGCCTCTCGATGCAGGATCATTGGCGCGCCGGTTATCACGATGCGTTACGCACCCTTCGTCATCCCGAGGTGCTGGCCCGCCCGACCAGTGCGGACGGCGTCTCCACGTTCGATCTTGAGCAGGATGGTCGTGAATAGGCCAAGCCGGTCAGTCACAGGAGAATTGAAGTGCGCGAAAATGAAGTTCTGAAGCGAGCATTTGCGATGCCGCTCACCAATCCGGCCTATCCGCCGGGACCGTACCGCTTCGTCAACCGCGAATACCTTGTCATCACCTATCGCACCGATCCGGCGAAGCTGCGATCGGTTGTTCCGGCTCCGCTCGAATTTGACGAAGGCGAGGCGCTGGTCAAATATGAATTCATCCGCATGCCGGATTCCAGTGGTTTTGGCGACTACACCGAGAGTGGCCAAGTCATCCCGGTGTCGTTCCGCGGTCGCAGGGGCGGCTATACCCACTGCATGTTCCTGAACGATGAGGGGCCGATCGCCGGCGGCCGCGAGCTCTGGGGCTTTCCGAAAAAGCTGGCTCAGCCGACGCTGCGGACTGAAGTCGATACGCTCATCGGCACTCTGGATTACGGTCCGTTGCGGGTAGCAACCGGCACGACGGGATACAAGCACCGCGCGGCCGACCTAGTGCAAGTCAAAGCCGCTCTCAAGGAGCCGAACTTCCTTCTCAAGATCATTCCAGACGTCGACGGCACGCCACGCATCTGTGAACTGGTCGAATATCATCTCGAGGATGTCACGATAAAGGGCGCGTGGACCGGGCCGGCGGCGCTCCATCTCACGCCTCATGCGTTGGCACCCGTAGCTGATCTGCCAGTTCTCGAGGTGGTGTCCGCGGTTCACATACTGGCCGACCTTACGCTCGGGCTGGGCAAGGTCGTGCATGACTACCTCCAACAGCCAAGCCGACGTCTCCTCGAAGTCCGCGAGACCGATTTGGTCGGCTGAACGTGAAGGCATGCAATAGAAAGAGAGTGAATTGAGTGTTCTGAAGGGCAAGACGGCCGTTGTGACCGGCTCGACAAGCGGAATAGGCCTTGGGTGCGCGCGGGCATTCGCAAGCGGGGGCGCCAACATCGTGCTCAACGGGATTGGGGCACCGGGCGATGTCGAAAAAACGCGGACTGCAATCGAGAAAGATTTCGGAGTGAAGGCTATCTATTCGCCCGCCGATATGGGCGAGCCGATGGAAATCGCCAACATGATCTCGTTCGCCGAGAGGACGTTTGGGAGCGTGGACGTGCTCGTCAACAATGCCGGCATCCAGCATGTCTCGCCGATCGAGGATTTTCCGGTCGAAAAGTGGGACGCAGTGATCGCAATCAACCTCTCCGCCGCATTCCATGCGATCCGTGCCGTTACTCCCGGCATGAAGCAACGAGGCTGGGGCCGAATCATCACACCGGCCTCGGCGCATTCGCTGGCCGCGTCTCCGTGCTATCATGGAGCCGGTGCGGCGGCTTGAGGCCTTCACTGGAGCCGGCCATCGGCGGAAGTGGAGCGACGAGGACAAGGCGCGGGTTGTTGCGGAGATCATGGTGAGTGGCGACCCGGTCTGTTCGGCAGCACAACGGCACGGATTGTCGCCGCAGCAGTTGTTTGGCTGGCAACGTCAGTTGAGAGAGGCAGTGGACGATCATATTTAGATCAGCGCCGACAACGACGTCATTCATGGCAGGCCGGGGCCGCGGTGGTGGATGGAGCTTGCCAGCTATCGCGAGTTCGTTGACGGCGATGGCGGATACTGGACCACGCAACATTCGAGCAAAACGTTCGTCAGGTGTTGGTATGATGATCGGGATGAACGCACAGCTATTCCCCAACTCGCCTAAAATGATCGGTTGCGCTGCGTCAGTGTGTCATCACCCCGGCGCTGTAGTCGGCTTCACTGCTAGGCGATGGCGGAAGCATCGAACTTTCCGCCGTCGTCGGCTGCCCATCGTGAGAGGATGCGATGCATTTGCTACGATCCGGCGTCCAATCTTGTGCAGGACTCGCTCTCGGTGATGTCATCGCCGGGCCAAGTTGAAGTGATGTTCGACACCATATCCAGATCGCTGCCACACGTTTAGACGGGCATGCGAGCAGTATCCTCGGCTATCAATTCGTGACCGATCGAGACACTCCGACGATGTCCGAGAGTGGGTCCAAGGGCCAGTCTTGGCGGTCTGACCCAAGCCGCGACACAGCAGCTGAGTCTGGCCAGCGGTCCACCGTGCGGCAGCTGCGTGCCGCCGAGCAGCGTCCCATCATCATCCCGAAGTTCCTCGGTTTCGGCAGAGAGATGGCACGCCCGCCGACCGGCCAAGCTTTCAGCGAGCACTGTCTTGGTCAAGAACGCCGCAACGAATTTTGTGAAACGACCATGAACAAAACGGGACGGAAACGCTCGACGCAGCAAGAAAAATCAACAGCTTAAAAGATATTCACTGCGTTCGGAACGCAATGGTCGCTCTCGGTCAGGTCAGATCGCAACTTGAACCGAATATAGATATCGGTGGTTGCGCCCCCGGGATTTGAGCCTACCCCTCTTACGCGGGGATGGATCGCTCACAAACGGCGGCTCTTGGCGGACTTTCACGACTCGGCCTCGCGAGTCAGGCTGCCTTCCGATAGGAAAACAGGGCTCCTGCGATAGCGATATGGCGGACCTCCGCCACCATGCCAAGCGCTCAGGCCACCATGCTAAGGACAAATAGCGGTTCGCCGCGTCGGTGATTGCGTATGATTCCCTCCCTGGGCACCACGCTTCGCCAATCGGCTACGCGTGGCGAGCCCGACGAGCGACGGGCCGTGTCCGGCGTAGCCCGAAGGGCGAAGACGGATGGTTCGACTCCGCCCCTGGGCACCATTTTGGCGCCATTCAGTGCAGAGTTGCGAACTCAGTCTAGCGCAATGGATGCCCGCTTCGCGCCATAGCCGTCATCCGTCGCTGATGTAACTAGCAAGTTCGTCTGGAGTCCCTCTGGAAAGGCGGCCTTCAGAAACTCGAGGAAGGCTGAAACGCGTGCGCTGAGTAAACGGCGGGAGGGATAGAGCGCCCACAGGGCGATATCCGGCCCATCGACGTCGGCCCAATGCACCAGCCGTCTGGCAGAGATATCATGCTTCACAAGGGATATCGGAAGTCGCGCCGCCCCGACGCCCGCGCGCACGGCATCGCGGATCATCGGAAGCGACGAAAGCCTAAGGATCGGATTGGCGGTTAACCGCGATTTCCCGGAGGACGTCACCACGTCCCAGGTCTCGGTTTGATTGCCGCCGCCGCGAACGACCGCCGGAACCATTGCGTCTTCGACGCCGCGGGCAAGCGATGGGCTCGCGACAACGACCAAACGGTCGTGCAGAAAGACGCGACCGATCAGACTTTCATCAGGTGCCGGATTGACGCGGATAGCAAGATCATAACCTTCTTCGATCATATCGACGCCTCGATCCTCGGCCGTGACCTCAAGGCTGACGTCAGGAAATTTCAACGCGAACCCGCCTGCAAGTTTGCCCATCGCTGTCTGTGAAAAGAGCAGCGGGGCACTGATCCGCAACCGCCCCCGCGGCTTGGTTCCCCCGGAAGCGATGGTTGCCGCTGTCTCATCAAGTTCGACGAGCAAGGCGCTCGTGCGCTCGTAGAGCGCCCGTCCCTCCTGCGTGAGTTTCAGTGCGCGCGCGCTCCGCTCGAACAACCGCAAATTCAGGCTGGCCTCCAATTCCGAGACGCGGCGCGACAAGGTCGCCTTCGGGCGGAGCGTAGCGCGGGCCGCTTTTCCAAAGCCGCCGTGACGAGCCACCAGACTGAAATCGGCCAGAGCCAGCAGGTCCATAGCGTTCCACCTGTGAGACAGAGTGTCCATATATAACGACTATTGGCGCGAATATGGATCACTAATTTGAGCCATGCCACTTCGGCATACCCAAATTAGGAGTGAAATCCATGACCATCCTCGTTACCGGCGCTACTGGCCGTGTCGGTCGCCATGTCGTCCAGCAACTCGTCAATCGCGGCGTTCGCGTGCGCGTGCTCACCCGCGATCCCTCAAAAGCCGACTTTCCGGCCAATGTCGAAGTCGCGCAGGGTGACCTGCTCGACATCGGCTCGCTGCGGGCCGCGTTCGACGGCGTCAGTACGCTGTTCCTGCTCAACGCGGTTACGGGCGACGAATTCACGCAAGCGATCATCACCTTGAATGTTGCCCGCGAGGCTGGCGTCAATCGGGTGGTTTATTTGTCGGTGATCCACGCCGATCGCTTCGTGAACGTGCCGCATTTTGCAGTGAAGTCCGGCGCCGAGCGGATGCTAGAAGCGATGGACTTCAGCGCAACCATTCCGCGCCCGTCCTACTTCATCGACAACGAACTCATGATCAAGGAGGTCATCTTCAACTACGGCCTCTATCCGATGCCGATCGGCAACAAAGGTGTCGCCATGGTCGACGCCCGCGATATTGCCGAGGTTGCAGCGATCGAACTGATCCGCAGGGACCAAGCGCCCGGCAAGCTGCCGATCGAGACCATCAACCTGGTTGGTCCGGATACGCTGACCGGTTCGGAGGTGGCCGCGATCTGGTCCGAGGTGCTGGGCCGCTCAGTCGCCTATGGCGGCGACGACCCCAGTGGCTTCGAGCAGAGCATGGCGACCTTCATGCCGAAGTGGATGGCCTATGAGATGCGCCTGATGGCCGAGCGCTACGTCAGTGACGGCATGATTCCAGACCATGGCGACGTCGAGCGCCTGACCACGATCCTGGGCCGCCCGCTGCACTCCTACCGCGACTTCGCAAACGGCATGGCCGCTACGGCCTCCGAGTGAGTGGACAGTCAGACATTGAGGGAGATCGATCATGATTTACTCAACCGCGACAGCCCGGTGAATCCGGACGGTGAAACCAGACTGACCCGCGAGCAGATCTGGAAGGGTCTCGAGCTAAAGGCGCGCGATGCTCGCCTTTTCCTACCGCAAGGTCTCTGCACGCATTGCGAGGTCGTCGAAGAGAATTCGACGCACTTCGTGCGCGAAGCAACCATCGCCGGCTCGAACCTCCGTGAGATCATTACACTCGAGCCGCACTTCTTGCCGAGGGCAGGCTCTGATTCATCTCGACCGCAACTGGAACGACCGCCGCCTCGGGCGGTCGTTTCGCAAGTGGAAACCAGGCGCCACTTCGCCCCATTTGTGACCGCCGGGGAAGGTTGACTTCAGTCTTCAGGTCAGGCGACAGAAGCATCTCTGCAGCCAAGGAGCGGCGCGCATCTACTCGTTACACCATCTCGCGCCAAGCAAGCGCAGCGAACATGAGATCTTATTAATCACTCTGTTTCCGCCAAGGTCGGAGGTGGGTGCCCAAGTATTTATTCACCATGGGCGTAATGACAAATATGATGGACGCTACCGTAACTGGCGTCAGAATGAGAGTGCGGTGCCAAATCTGCCAATCGCTCGTAATCGGCCCCAGCACGTAGAGCAAAGCCGTCACCAGGGGATATACGGCAAAGACCATCACCACCGTCAGACGCGCTTTCGACAACCGAACACTTCGCTCGGTCGGACTTGCAGGCGTTTCATCGGATGAAGATTGCGGTTTTGTTTTCTTGAGAACCATGAAATCAGCCCAACCTAATCAAGCGGTGCAAATGGCAAGTTGCCGTGTCAGCATCCTCTCGCACGAGATCGACCCGCCCCTTCGCGTTGACGCCCAGGACAGCCCTCTCCTCGCACCGGGGATGATCGAGCTAAGGCCCGTCATCGCGGCCTGCAGCTCCTCGCGCGGCGGACGCCAGCGCCCGCGGCATCAGTTCATAGGGATGCGCCCAGCCCGGATAGGAGGCAATTCGGTCAAGCCACGCTCCAATGTGCGGATATTGGCTTCGGTCGATCCCGGTTTCTTCGTGATAGAATTGATAGGCGCACATCGATATATCCGCGATCGTCAAGTCATCTCCGACCACGAACGGGCGATCTTTCAACCGCTCTTCCACGATCTCGAGAGCAATGATCGCTTGGCCCCGCAGCCACTCCGTCACCGCGCTTTCGGGCAGTCCTCTGAGCCCCCTCACGAAACGAAGCGTTGCGTAGCTGGGTGTGAAGCGATGATTGTCGAAGAGCATCCATCGCAATATCTCGCGGCGCTCTTCGTCTGTTTTGCCACCGAACAGACCTGTCGCCTCCGATAGATAAGTGAGAATCACGCCTGATTGCGACAATGTCAGATTGTTCGCCTTCAACACGGGCAGTTCGCCCATCCCGCTTACCTTAGCGCGGAATTCAGCGCGGCTCGCGTCATTGAAAAAGTCGACGAAGCGCGGCCGCCAACTGAGGTTGCAGAGGCTCAACATCAGCGCGACCTTGTAACAGTTCCCCGATTCCGCGCGGCAATAAAGCTCAAATTCCATTTTTCGCCTCGGCCCAAGCCAATTCCGCTGGTTCCGCGCGTTGCCACGACAGCGACACCGCTCGGCCCGATATAGTCGATACGTATCGTTTCGTTATTGAAATTGCAAGATGCCCTTGCACGTTTGCGAGATTTCTTTGCCGCAAGAGCGAGCGCAACAGGCCATTCAAAGCGGCAAGACTTGATGGCGCCCCGTTCAACGCGCTCGCTCGATCTCCTCAAGCATTCGGCGCTGTGGCCTATCGCCCCGCCGGTCCGGGTCCCCAGGTGATATTGCTGGCCCGGCAAACGATCTGACTTCGCAGCCTCGCAGATCGCATCTGCACCTCATGCTGAACTATCGGCGATATCTGTGCCGATTGATCGGTGACGTGCTCCGAATATACAGTTAGAGCCCTCAGGCTCTTCGGTTGATCTGCATCACCCCCCGCAGGATTCACGGCTGCCCGAAATGCGCCGGAAGGAACAGACCAGGTTATGAAGAAAGCGGATTTGGCCAACGAAACAAAGGCAACAGGACGGCCGCGCAGTGCAGCATCGAGAAGAGCCATCCTCGAGGCAACGCATTCATTGCTGGACTCGACGACGGTCCGAGATCTCACGATTGAGGCGATTGCGCAGAAAGCCGGCGTCGGAAAAGCGACTATCTACCGCTGGTGGTCCAGCAAAACGGCTATCGTCATCGAGGTCTTCCTGGACTCGATGATTTCGAATACGCCCATTCCTCGCGCTGACAGCGCCGCCGACGCAATCAGAAAACACCTTGTACTACTGATCAAACAGTATCGGGGCAAATTGGGTCGGATAGTCGCCGAGATCCTGGCTGAGGGACAATTCGAACCCGAAATTCTCGCAGAATTTCATCGCCGATTCTTCGCTGATCGTCGGGCGGCGGTCCGCGAGGTAATTGAAGCCGGCGTGCGCGATGGCGAGTTTGCAGCAACTCTCGACATCGACGCGGTGATTGACATGCTTTACGGTGCTGTGAATTTTCGCCTCATCGCAAAGCATCTTCCTCTCGACATTCGTTTCGAGCGCTCGCTTTCTGAGCTTTCATCCAGAGCGTTGGGAGTCGAAGCAAGCGCTTTACCGAAGGTCGTTGGAAATCAGTCCGAGGCAGCGCTTCGTAAAAAAGGAGGGCTAAAGACCGGCCACTAACTTGCAGCGGCGAGTTGCTGCAATGTGCCAAAACAGTCTGCGAACTCTCAACTGGCTTTTCTTAGGGCAAGGTCTTTCGCGACCTCCCATATAGATGGTTTTAAGTTTGGCCGGCCAGAACGACGCAGAATTCTTCAGTTGCGATTCCCGAGGCCTATCATCCAATTGGTGACCACAGCGGAGCATTTATGCATTGGCTCCGCCAAATGTCTGAACAAGAGGGGCACCGAGCAAGCTGCCGGATCGGGTTATATCCGTCCATTGGCGCCTGGCCTACAAATCCGGTGAAGCGCTCGGCTGTAGGCGAAGGTGGTAAGTCTCCAAAATCGGATGATTGATATCCCGACCGAATAGTATTTGTCTCGTTATATCGATAACGATACAATGAGCCATTTACGAAGTAGCGCCGATCGTATCGAATGCGTTCGTGAAATTCGGACCTGATGCATCGCAGGCTAGAGCATGATCCGGAAAAGTGGATACCGGTTTTCCGAAAAGATCATGCTCAAACAAAAAGATAGAGCGGGATGATGATTCGAAGAAAAATCATCACGCTCTAGTCAGCCAAAAGGCAAAGAACATCCACCGACGCGAGTTGCCTTGGGATTGTGGAGTCTTGGGCGTGAAGCAAGGACAGAAGATACCTTCAGAAAGGCGTGTCGCGCTCATTGAGGCAGAGCGAAGGGCAGCTACGCTGTTTGACGAGATCGAAAGGCGAAACCTTGTCAGAGCGGGGCGGACGGAGCGAGAGGTCGAGCAAGAGATTTACGCGATCGCATTGCAACAGTTTGGCGTTGAGAAGCACTGGCATAAGCGCATTGTGCGGGCGGGCACGAATACTTTGACGCTTGCCGCCGACAACCCGCCGGTCCGCAGCATCGAGGCAGACGACATCGTCTATGTGGATTTAGGACCTGTCTTCGAGGACTGGGAAGCGGATCTCGGTCGTACCTATATTCTGGGTAATCATCCTGGAGGACCGTTAGTCGAAGCCTTACCAATCGTCTTCGAAAAGGTGCAGGCCCATTACCATGCATCACCCGACATAACAGGTTCCGAACTATACGCGTTTGCACAAAAGGCGGCGGCGGAGGCTGGATGGCTTTTTGGCGGTGCGATCGCAGGCCATCTTGTGAGTGAATTCGCTCACGTCCAGATCCCTGGAAATAGGGCCTTGAATCGGATACAGCCGGGGAACACGAAGCGCATGGACGATCCTGACGAACTCGGCCGGGAGCGGCACTGGATCCTGGAAATCCATCTCGTTGAACCGCGCGGCTCATACGGTGGATTTTATGAACGCCTGCTATGACGGCTCTTTCGAATCGCCTGTCTACAACCATTGCCACCTCCGGCAACTTTGATGTCGCGCTTTTCAAAGTCATAGGAACGTACTGGCAAGTGCGCTCAGGCGCCCGTTACACGCCAGATCACATCGCCAACATCGTCCGCCACCAGAACAGAACCGTCGGGGCCGAGCGCTACCCCGACCGGTCGCCCGTAGGATTCCCGCTCATCCGGTGCGAGGAATCCGCTCAGGATGTCCCGCGGCGGGCCGGATGGGCGCCCGTTCTCGAAGGGCACGAACACGACCTTGTAGCCGCTCAGCGTGCTGCGATTCCAGGAGCCGTGCTGTCCGATTGCCATGCCATCGGGAAAGCCCGGAAGCGTGCCGGCCGGCAACCAGCATAGACCCAGCGATGCCGTGTGCCCGCCAAGGGCGTAGTCCGGCGTGATGGCCGTTGCGACCAAGGCCGGATCCTGCGGGACGCGATCGTCAACCGTCTGCCCCCAATAGCAATAGGGCCAGCCGTAGAAGCCGCCGTCGCGGACCGAGGTCAGATAATCCGGAGGTGTCTCGTCGCCGATCCCATCGCGCTCGTTGACGACCGTCCAGAGCGCGCCGGTCTGCGGCTCCCATGCGAGACCCACGGGGTTGCGCAGGCCGCTCGCAAAGATGCGGCTGTTGCCGCTCGCAAGATCGAGCTCATAGACGCAGGCCCGCCCTTCCTCGACCTCCATGCCGCTCTCGGCGATGTTGCTGAGCGAGCCGACCCCGACATAGAGCTTCTTGCCATCGGGGCTCGCCAGCAGACTTCGCGTCCAATGCCCGGCAGGCTTGAACTCGACAAGTTTGCGCCCCTCGGCGGTGATGCGGCTCGTGCCCCCCGCATACGAAAACGCTACGACGCCGTCGGTGTTGCCGACATAGAACGTCTCGCCTACCAGCGCCATGCCGAACGGCTGGTTCAGCCCCTCCATGAATGTCTCTCGTATTTCTGCGACGCCATCGCCGTCGCGGTCGCGGTCGCGCAACAGCGTAATACGGTTCGCGCTGACGCCAAGTGCATCGGCCCGTCTCATCGTCGCCTGCATCGCATAGTGGAACATGCTCCTGGGAGGGCCTGCGACCTGCGTCGCCTCGGCAATGAGCACGTCGCCATTTGGCAACACTTCGATCCAGCGCGGATGGTCCAGGCCGGCCGCAAATGCGTTGACCTTCAGCCCCGGTCCCGCCACGGGTTTTTGGCCGGCGCTCCAGCCCCTGGCCGTCGGCATCTTGAGCGTCGGGATCGCGCCTTGCGACTTCGCTAACGGAATCTGCGGATCATCGCCCCATGCCGGCTTTGGTGCTGCCCCCTGCCACCGACGCCACAATAGCGCGGCACCGCCGACCAGCGCGACGAAGCGCGCAAAGAAGCTGGAAAAATTCATCGAGATTCCTTGTTGGTTGCCCTGGCTTTCGGATGCCGGGTGGATCTTGAAGGCGCAGATCGCGAATATCAGGTTGACGATCTGCCGGTTGGGTTCATGCCAACGTGACAATTTTGGCTGATGTCGCGATTGCAGTCGATGATCTCCCAACTGGTCTCAACCCCGATTGCAAGGCAATCGCCGGAGGCCCGTCGGCTGGACCCGCCAAAATCCGTTAGCCGTCAACGTCCCACAATAAGCTTTAGCGAACCGAGGAAAAGCGGTTCTGTTCGAAAATGGCCAAACCGCTCGTCCCATCGGCCGAATTTGATATCCCGTGACAGATCGTTTTCGAAGCGCTGTATGGCGGCGTCGTCGACAAAAGCCCACGCCGAGCAGGCACGGCGCGCCTCAGGGTTCAAGAGCATTTCGGGGCGACCGAAATACGCCTCGTTGAAGCCGTTGGTGCAGTCCAGCGGAATTGGAACCGGCAGGACCTCGGACTGGTCGCCAAGTGTGGCGGCAATTCCTTGCGTGGAAGGGTATCTGCTGGCTTCCACGGCGATGACCTCAGGACAGTAATGCTGAAGCCAGAAGCGATCGAGTTCGGCCGGCTCGCAGGTCATGATGACGACCGGACCGCGCGTCACTCGCCGAAGTTCACGAAGGCCGGCATCGAGATCCTTCCATTGGTGCACCGAAAAGGTGGACATGCTGGCATCGAAGCTGTCGTCAGGAAACGGCAGGTGTTCGGCCACCGCGTCGATCGCAGGAGCAAGCCCCGGTGGCCTCTGGCTGCGCATCGAACTTGACGGTTCAACTGCCGTCACCATGCGGCCGGTCGGCTCGTAGGATCCGGCGCCGGCACCGACGTTCAGCACGGTGCGTGCGTCCCCGAGTGTCTTCTCGATCAGTTCAGCAATCCGAGGGTCCGGGCGGCGAAAATCGGCATAGCGTTTGCCGATGACGCCGTAATTTGCATCGCCGGCGCTTTCATCGTGATGCCGTCGAGTATCGCGTTGCATCTGCACTCAAGAAAATCCTTGCTCTGCAGCAGCGACTGCGTCGCCTAAACCCGCTATTTCGGCCATTATGACGTTTCCTCTGGCAAGTCGAGGGAAATGACATCGCTATATCAGTATGAATATGAAGGTACTGAAGGGGCCAGAGTCAATCTGGCGACCTTCTGGGAAGGGGATCCCCGAATGACATATCTCCTTCGCCTTGGGACGAAGGGAGGCAGAAAATGGAATATAAAATTCGGCAAAACCAGCCTTGGCGTGTCGCGGCTCTGCATCGGCTGCATGACCTACTCGGTGACGCCGGATTCGAATCGAAGTCCTGCGTGTAAGTCGCAAACGGTACGTCGGTCGATCGCTTCAAGGTGTAATTGAACACGCCGGCCGGAGTTGTGGGTCTGTAGAGAGAGCCGGCAACCCGGTTCAAGACCTGGATGCCGGAAAGATCCTCGGCAGCGATCGCCGTCATGTCGGCACTATTGAGGCCGTCAAGTCGGGGGGCTGTACGATGGTGCCTTGAAAGCCTCGCGACTGGGCGCGACACGACATATCCTTGCTGGTTCCTGATCTCCACCGAGGGAAGAAACCGAAGCGTATCGCTGACGGTTTTCGTTTGCAGGTTTTGGATCAAGTCCTGCGGTATCACCGTCACTGAAGTGGGCGTATCGAGCAGCTTTCGGTTGCCGAGAGGTCCGAGGTTGGCAGTGTCGCTACTATATTGATGATTCGTCGCGGCATTGCGGACGCCCGATGCCGTATTGACGTCAGCTTGCGCGGCTGACCTCACTGGTGGCACCAATCGATGCACTGTTTCCCTGTTCCTCTTCGCGCTGATCTTCTGCGCGTTGGTCTTCGGCGCACTGGCCGGCTGAACGGCTTGTTCGCAGGGCAGAGGCCGCAGCAAGCCTTGCGTTGCAAGGGCCGAAAAAAGTGCGAGCCCATCTGGTCAACCCTGGCGGCGGGCACGCCAGTTCCGCTACCGTCACGTTCTTCATTCTGTCCGACGGGCGGATCCGCCCCGACAGTCTGAAGATCGTTGCAAGTAGCGGGCAATCCAAGATCGATGCGAGCGCGCTGCAAACCATCCGCGCGAGCGCGCCGTTCGATCCCCCGCCGAAGGAGATGAGTATCACGATCGTCGTCGATTTTGGTCGAAGAAGTTGAGCCTCAACTGAGGTCGGAAGTGTGGGATGCACTGCATCTGAAGGAAGCAGCTCACGATCCGTTATGATATTCCCATGGAATTACGCCCGGGATCGTGCTTCAACAGCCTCACGATGGGAGAGCCATTGTGGGGCGCCGACAGAACGACAGAACGACGTTGCAGTCCCCTCCTAGCTTCAATGAATTGTTGCGCAAGGGGTGGTTTGTCGTCGTAGTTGGGCTGCTCGCCGCGGGAATCTCAATTCAGCCACCAGGCGTTGCAGCGCAAGGAGCCAATCCGACCAAGGCCTTGCGTTCAGCCGCATACGACATTCCCGCTCAAGACCTCGATGCCGCACTCAACGTCTATATGAAAATCAGTGGTGCGCCGGTACTCTATGAGGCCCCTCTCACGACCGGCCGGCGATCAATGCCGGTGAAAGGGTATCTGGCGCCAGAGCCAGCGTTGCGTGTCCTGCTGTTGGGCACTGGGCTTGCGGCGCGGCGTGTTGGGAATGATGCGTTCAGCATTGTTGTCGCGGCTGCACAGGATGCCGATGCACCAGCGGCGCCATTGGCGCGAAGCAGCCATTTTGGCATGGTGCTGCAAGCGAGCGTTCTGAGGGCCGTTTGCCGCACCCCGCAAACCCGCCCTGGCAGCTACAGGATTGCACTCGCACTTTGGATCGGGCCGACAGGCAATGTTCAGTCCAGCGCGCTCATCGGTTCGACGGGCGATCAGGCGCGCGATGCCGCCCTTATTGCCGAGCTGCAAAACGTGACCGTCGGTGTTGGCCCTCCCGCGGGTATGTCGCAACCCATCATTCTGACTATCGCGCCACGGCCGCCTCGTGAAACGGGAGATTGCTCCGGCTGATCGGGACCAAAGGACAAACGTCCGGTAGTCAATCTGTCATGCAATCCGGATAGACCGGTGGCCATTTTTATCAACGGCCGCTTCCAGCAGGCAGCCGCGATGCGCGATACCGATCCGATCGGCGGGCTCGGATCAGAGCGATGGGCGCATGGGGAGCTCAAGGCGATGGGACTTCGGTTGAATCGATGGCAGATACGACATGGGCAGCCCTGCGTGGGCTGCTAGTTGAAAGATATGAGCATTTCCGGGGCCGCCTGACCCATCGACTCGGCTCGGAGGAACTCGCAAGCGAGAGCCTGCATGAAACATGGCTACGGTTGCACCGCGACGACCACATCGGCACGGTGCACAATGCGCCGGCCTTCCTGCTGCGCATCGCCGTTAACGTCGCGGTGGATCGCTTGCGTGGCGAGAAGCGGCGCGCGGACTGGTCCGAAATCGAAGCGTTGATCGAGGTCCCCGATACCGCCCCCGATCCAGCGCGGACGACACATGGACGCCTCGAGTTCGAGATGCTCGAGCAGGCGATCAGGGAATTGCCAAAGCGAACGCGTGCGATCCTTCTGGCGTCACGGCTGGAAGGGTTGACACATCGGGCGATTGCACAGCGGCTGGCAATTTCCAATCGGACGGTTGCTTATGAACTGAAGCGCGCGATCACGATATTGGAGGCGCGCCTTGAAAAAAACTCGCCGCCAGATTGCGTTGAAGCGCCGCCGGGATCGTCTCAGGAAGTAGAGCAGTAGAAGAGCCTGGGATTTCACCTGGGGTTGCATCGGGCAGTCGTGGCCCAAGAAATCAGCTATAAGAGAGCATGACCATCAAGGATTCCCAGGACGAGCTCGAGCGATTGCGACAGGAGGCTTGGGATTGGTTTCTCCTCGTGACCTCGGGCGACGCGACGAAGACCGATCTGGCCGACGTGGAACGCTGGCGGGCGCAGAGCTCGCTGCACGCTGAGGCCTTCGCCGAGGCGAGCAAGCGTTGGCGGGCGATCGGATTTGCGGGCGCAAACGTGATCCGGCAATGCGATCAACCGCCGCCCGCCCAAGGCCTTGGTCGGCCAGCCCTCATTGGACGCCGTGCATTGCTCGGCGGCGCGCTCGCTGTCTCCGCGGCAAGCATCGCGGTGCTGGTGCAACGGCCGCCGCTTGGCCTGTGGCCGTCATTGAGCGAATTTGCCGCCGACTATCGCACCGAAACCGGCCAGCGGCAGCAGATCGCGCTTACGGACGACGTCTCGATCGACATGAACACCCAAACCAGCCTCAACATTCGCAAGGCGGCTGACCGCCAGGTCGACCGCATCGAGTTGATCGTGGGCGAAGCCGCCATCACCACGCGATCGCGATGGGTCGAGGTCGTTGCGGCGAACGGTGGCATGTCGGCGGACAATGCCCAGTTCAACGTCCGTCACGACGGAACCGAGGTTTGCGTGACGTGCCTGGGTGGTCGCGTGCACATCGATCGGCAGGGCCTGTCGGCCATGATTGCACAAGGCGAGCAGACAACTTACGGCGCCCACGGTCTGGGCCAAACGACCGCCATCGACCCCGCTGTCGTTACCGGATGGCGGGAAGGCAGCCTCCTCTTTCGGGATCAGCCCCTGGAGCGTGTCATCGAAGAGGTCAATCGCTACAGGCCCGGAAAGATCGTCCTAATGAACGAAACTCTCGGCCGACGCCGGGTGACCGCTCAGTTTAAGCTCGATCAGCTGGATATCGTCATCACCCAGCTGCGCGAGAGCTTTGGCGCGCAGGTCACGGCTCTGCCCGGCGGCATCATGCTGGTGAGCTAAGCTCATCGTCTTTGTGGTGGTTAAGTCACCGCAAAACCTTCGGAATCCTGGCCAAGAAAAAAACTCCACGAACGCGTTGCAAACCCCTCTCGACCCAGACGTCTAGGAAATGTCGGAGCAATTCTCCGACAGGCCACAGCGACGGCCCGCATTCGTTTCGTTGAGAGGATTCCGCATGCCTATTCCAGGCGTCACATTCAAACGGCATTCTCGGCCATCGTCCACCCAGCCGCGATTCCTGCTCGGCAGAAGAGTTGCTGCGGCGTGGCTCGCCGGAACAAGCGCGCTGGCCCTGACGCTGGTCGGAACGCACGGCGCGGCTGCGCGGCCGTTCGGCAGCTACAGCGCGATGTCGGCGCCGACGATCGCGGGCGATGCTGCGGCTGCAGCGGCGCGGCAGGCCACTGAGGTTGCGAAGCAGAGCCAGGGCGCGCTGACACGGGCGAGCCAGGCGATCCAGGCCATGCAGGCCGCGCAATCTGCCGCGCGCAATGCCGCCGCGGCCTCGCAGCGCTCGACGACGCTGCCCCAGGTGGCGGTGCCCAATGGACTTGGTGCGGGCGGCCTGCAGGTGGCACCGGGTGCCGTGCCGGGCTCGGATCTCTGGAGAGGCGCCAATCTCCCGACGCAGGCGGCCGGCAGCAACGGCCAAACCGACGTCAACATCAAGCAGAACGCGCCACAAGCGATCCTGAACTGGCAGACTTTCAACGTCGGTGCGCGCACGACGCTGACCTTCGACCAGCGGGGTAATGCCAACTGGACCGCGCTGAACCGGGTAATTGGAGCCAATGTGGGCCCGAGCCAGATCCTCGGCAACATCAAGGCCGACGGCCAGGTGCTGGTGATCAACCAGAACGGCATTATCTTCGGCGGCGGCAGCCAGGTCAATGTCGGCTCGCTGATTGCGTCAAGCGCTGCGATCACCGATACTCAGTTCCTCACCCGGGGCATCTATTCGCAAACTGATCAGTCAACCGGCGTCCTCATCTACACGCCGGCTTTCACCAACGCCGGGGGTGAGGTTATTGTCGAAGCCGGTGCGCAGATCGCCACGCGCGCTCCCGCGACGGCGCAGGCCGGCGGCGGTTCGGTGCTGCTGCTCGGCACGGAGGTGACCAACAACGGCAGCATCATCACGCCCATGGGGCAGACCGCGCTGGTGGCGGGAAACAATTTCGTTCTACGGCGGGGATACGGAACGGCGTCCAGCACGGTCTCAACCACCCGCGGCAGCGAAATCGCCGCCACGACGCTGAATAGCGATAACAGCTGGTCTCCCGATGGCGGCGAGGTCGCCAATACTGGACTGATCCTGGCGCAGCAGGGCGATATCACCCTGGGTGGTCACACTGTGATCCAGGACGGCATTCTGATCTCGACCACGTCGGTCAACCAGCGCGGCACCATCCACCTGCTCAATTCGCGGTCAGATGCGACCGGCAGCGTCACGCTCACCGGCAACAGCGTGGCCCTGATCCTACCCGAGACCGATTCCGCAGCCCAGATAGTGCCGGGACTCGATCCTGGCCTGACGGCGCTGAACAGCCAGCGCGATGCGCTGATGACGCCGACGAGCGACACCAATGCGGGCGGGCAGTTCGACAACCGGACTGCGCTCACCGACCGGCAGGCGCTGTCGCGGGTCGAGATCGTCACCGGCGGCGTCGTCGATTTCCAGAACCGCTCGTTGACCATGGCCCAGGGTGGCCAGGTTGTGGTCCAGGCCGGCAAGCGGGTGTTCACGGAAACCGGCGCGACCATCGACGTCTCCGGCACCACCGGCACCGTGCTGGCGATGAACAGCAACAGCATCAAGGTCAATATCCAGGGCAATGAGCTGCGCGACAGCCCGCAGAACCGCGACAGCAAATCGCTGTTCAACAGCGACGTCTGGATCGATGTGCGCGATCTGACGCTGGTGCCGGCCGGCACCGGCGGCTATTCGTCCGACCGCTATTACACGCCGGGCGGTCTGCTGGAGGTCGGCGGCTATGTCGGCAATACCGGCCACAAGATCGGCGAATGGACCGCGGTTGGTGGCACTATCGTGTTGTCGGCACCGGAGGTCGTGACGCAGAAGGGCTCGATCTTCAACATCTCCGGCGGCTGGATGCAGTACCAGGGCGGCTACGTGCGGCAGACCTACGTGCTCGGTAGCGACGGCCGCGTCTACAACATCAACAACGCGCCGGCCGATATGACTTACACGGCGGTGGTGAACGGCTTTGTGGTCCAGCACAAGGTCGGCGGCAAGGTCGACGCGAGCCTGACCGAGATCTATTCCAACCCGTTCAAAGGCTCGGCGCGCTGGGAGGACGGCTACATCGTCGGCCGCGATGCCGGCCAGCTCATTCTGTCGACGCCGACCTCGATCTTCGAAGGCACCATCGTCGCCGACATCGTCGATGGCGAACGGCAGTTGAACAAGCGGCCGTCCGGCGTCACCGACGGTTACAAGCTGAGTCAGACCACCGTGGCGCAGTCGGGCTCGCTGATCCTCGCGGACTACACGAGGGGCATCGACACGACGGTGGGCTTCGTGACGGATGTTAAGTTCGACCGCAATCTTGCGGCCATCGCCGATCTACTGTCGCCGACCGCCGTGCTGCCTGAAGACCGCGTTAGCACCGCCTGGTTCGACAGTGATCGGCTCAATGCCTCCGGGCTGGGTGGCTTGACCATCAGGACCGGCGGCCACGCTGCAATCGACGCGCCGCTGACCCTGACGCCGGGCGGTCAGGTCGCCATGGCTGCACCGGTCATCGATCTCAACGCCGTCATTACCTCGCGCGGCGGCAACGTCTCCTTCAGCAACGTGGTTGACATCGGAACCGGCACGCTGCCGACCATCGATGGTAAGCTCGGCGTGATCCTGCATTCCGGCGCCAGCATCGATACCCGTGGGCTGTGGACCAACGGACTTGCCGATCGCGCCCATCTTTCGACGCTGGCCTTCGTCGACGGCGGCGATGTCTCGCTGGTGTCGCCCCAATCGGTGGCGCTGCAAGCCGGCAGTGTGATCGACGCATCCTCCGGCGCCGGCCTCCTGCCCGACGGCAAGTTCAGGGGCGGCAAGGGCGGTAACGTCACCTTGGTGGCGGACCTGACGGACAGGGTAAACGACCCTGTCGGGGACCCCTTGATCCTCCAGGGTACGGTCCGCTCCTATGGCGTGACCAAGGGCGGCACCCTGACGCTGCAGAGCGGCACCGCAATCAACATTTCGAACACGCCGCTGCTGGCCGACGGCGTGCTGGCTGCAGGAGAGGCGGCACCGACAGGCGTAATTCTGAACGAGAACGTGGTGATCACGGCGGGCACGCGGATGCCGCTGACTTTCAGCGAGAAGGTGAAGACGGCTCTTCCGGGCGAGGCGATACCGATTAACGTCACGCCGGATCTGTCGGCTCCGGTCGTGCTCGCCGCCGATTGGATCGTGCCGGACGGCCACTACGCGTACGACAGCAATTTTAACTTTTACGCTGGCGGCAGCACCATGCCGGCCGGCGCGCAGTTGCAAAGCATCGACTACCTGCAGGCGGGCTATGTGGTTCCACGAGATGCCTTTCCAAATGGAATCCTGCTTCAGTCCACGGTGACTTATACCTACGCGACCGGATCGATCGCGCCGAGGAGCATCGATGTCCCGTCCGGAACAATACTCCCCAAGGGTGCGGTGCTCGATCATGCCGCAGCCGTTACGCCGCCGCTCACCCTCGATCCCAGCCTGTTCAGGAGCGGCTTCTCGGACTACTCCATCAAGAGCTCGCTTGGCGTCGTTGTCGGCAAGGACACCACGGTCGACGTCACCATGCCGGTTTATCGGTTCACTGGTACGAACTACGGTGTACCGACCGGCAGCGACCCCGCGGCCGCGCTCGAGCTCTGGACACCGCCGCTCTACACCGAAGATCCCCTCAAGGGGCAACTGACCCAGCGCGCTGGTGCAAACCTGACGCTGAGCTCGGTACTTCCGTACACGTCGTCGTCATCGTCATCCGGAATCGCGATCGAGACTGGGGCCGTCTTGCGTGTCGATCCCGGTCACTCGGTGCGCCTCGACACCAACCGGCAATTGACGATCGACGGCACGATCGAGGCGCATAGCGGATCGATCGTGCTCAACAATCCCGCACAGATTGTTGAACCCGCGGCTCCTGGCCAATCGATCTGGCTCGGCAAGCACGCCAGGCTTGACGTGTCGGCGGTGGCGGCGACAGCGCAGGACGGTGCCGGCCGCCGCTATGGCGTCGTGCGCGATGGCGGTTCGATTGCGGTCACCGGTGGCAACAGTCTCGTAGTGATCCGGCCCGGCGCCGTGCTCGATGCGTCGGGCACAGGTGCGACGCTCGACATTCCGGACGGAGCCGCGACACGATCGACGTCCGCAGTCGATGTCGCCAGCAATGGCGGCGGCATCACGCTCCAATCGCGCTCAGGGATCTATCTGGATGGCAGCCTGCGGGCCGTCTCGGGTGGAGCGGGCGCGTCCGGTGGATCGCTGTCGATGGCGCTCGAGATCAGAATGCAGTCCGGCCTCGACTACACCCCTGTGGGAATCGATGCGGGGCCACGCTCTCTCACGATCAGCCAGAATTATGTCGCCGGCGGATTGCACGATGACGTGGCGCCCGGCGCGCTCGATTCTTCCTTGGTTTATGGTCAGGCCCGGATCAGCGCGGAGGAGATTGCTGCCGGCGGCTTCAGCAATGTGTCTTTGACATCCGCCGGCATGTTCGCCTTCGAAGGTGCGGTGTCGCTCAACCTGCCGCAGAGCATCTCGTTCAACGAGGGGGCGCTGGTGAGCACCGATGCGGCCAGTCCCGTGACAATCAGCGCCCCCTATGTCCTGCTTCAGGGATATGCGACGACTAAGCGGGTAACAGAAGTTACGCGTGTCTCTGTGAAACCGACCGCCGCGACCATGAGGATCGCCGCCGATCTCATCGACGTTCAGAACCAGGTCGAATTCGGCAGGAGCAGCCGTGTCCTCGATTCGAACGGCGTGGAGCTCGGTCTTTATGATCAGGCGGGCTTCCGCGCGATCGATCTGGTCAGCCGCGGCGACATCCGTTTCGTGCGCAACACCGGGGCGACGGGCATCAGTGCTAGCGGACAGCCCACATCGCTGTCGACGGTCGGCGATATCACACTGACCGCGGCCCAGCTCTATCCGACCATCGGTGCTCAGGGCGAAATCCATGCCGGGCTCGACCCCACCTTGTCCAACGCCCGGATCACGATCAGTCGCATCGATGATTCCTTGCCCCAGGCGCCGTTCTCGGTGTTCGGCAAATTGTCGCTCCAGGCGCCGGTCATCGATCAGGGTGGCATCATCCGCGCGCCGCTCGGTGACATCACGCTCGACGGCAGCCGCCAGGTGAATTTGCTTCCCGGCAGCATCACCTCGGTGAGCGCAGCCGGCCTCGTGCTGCCGTTCGGTGGGACGACGGACGGCTTGACCTACAGATACAATGGCGCAGATGTCACGTTCGGTCCCACCGATCCGGTGCGGTTCGGCGGCACCATCACGATGGCAGGGCCGCTGGTGACTGTGCAGCATGGCGCGACGCTCGACCTGTCCGGCGGCGGCGAGCTGGCGGGCGCGGGCTTCATTTCGGGGCGCGGCGGCTCGGTTGACGTGCTGACCACGGCGCTCGCCAACGCCAATCCGGCGAATTCGTTCAGCAAGGCGGGCAACGCGGTCTATGCAGTCGTCCCCGGCTATGCCAGCAACTATGCTCCGGTCGATCCGGGGCCGGGCGCAGCGCCCGGCGTCGGCCGACAGATCACCATTCCGGCCGGCGTTCCCGGATTGCCGGCGGGCACCTACACGCTGTTGCCGGCTCGCTATGCGCTGTTGCCTGGCGCATTCCGCGTTGAACTTGGTGATACCATGCGCACGCCGATCCCGGAGGCCGTCAAGCTTGAAAACGGCTCCTACGCCATCAGCGGCATTACGAGCATCGCCAATACGTCGATCCGCAATGCGCTGCCGACGCAGATGATCGTCACATCCGGCGCAACGGTGCGCACATACTCGCAATATGACGAGATGGATTACACCCAGTTCGCCCTCGCGAAAGCCGCGACGTTGAGCCAAGCGCGGCCCGCGATTCCGCTCGACGGCAAGACCTTGAACCTGCAATTCGATCCGGGCGCGAGTGAAGCGTTCATCTTTGACGGTACGGCGCTATTGCAGGCTGCGGAGGCGGGGCGCGGCGGGACGGCGAGTGTCGATCTCAGACAAGGCGGCTATGGCACGCCGCTCGAAATCTTCGGCTCGGCTCCGACGCCTGGATATGACGGCGTATCCGTTCGCGCGTCAGCACTCAGCGCGCTCCACGCGCCGCGGCTGTTGATCGGCGGCGAGACCCAATTCAACGTTGTGTCTCCCGCGACGATCGGTTTCAAGGGCGAGGCGAGGACGGTAATCGTGCGCGACGGCGCGCATCTGAGCGCACCTGAAATCTTCCTGATTGCGAGGCCAGCGTCGATTTACGACACATTTGACGGTGGCTCGATCACCATCGAAGCCGGTGCACGCCTCGACACGCTGGGCCAGGGGGCGGTGTCCTACGATTCGTCGAATGGATACATTTACGACCCCAGCGGCAACACGATGGTGGCGGTGTCGAACGGTTGGCTCAACTTCCTGCCACCCACCACCGCCGGAAGTATGGTGCCGGGCAGTATCAACATCGGAACATGTCCCAGTGGTGCGTGTTCGGGCGACACGCGGCTGCTCGCTGGCGGCACGCTCGCAGTGGTCACGGACGGCCGCGTACAATTTGGCGAGGCCTTCAGGTTCGGTGCGAAGTATCTTTCCATTGCGGTATCGACCATCAATGTGGGCGACGCGGCGTCAATGGCCAGCGCCGTGGTGCCGAACGGCTTCCTTCTGAACCAGGGCGTGCTCGACGGGCTACTCAAGGGCGATGCAATTCTCGGAGCGCCGACGCTGGAACGCCTGACGCTGGCGGCGCGGCAATCGATCAACTTCTTTGGCTCGGTCGATCTGAACACGATCGATCCGGCAACCGGCAAATACCTCCTGAACGAGCTCGTGCTGAACACGCCGGCGGTCTACGGCTATGGCGGCGCCAGTGACGTGACGACGATCACGACCGGCACGCTGTATTGGAATGGCGTCATGGGCCTGGACGAATTCGGCCAGCCGAACAGCGTTCTCCCAGGGCCCGTGATTCAGAACGGCCCGGGTACCGGCAGCGGCACGTTCAACATCAATGCCGATCGCATTGTGTTCGGTTTTGCCGAGACCGACCGGCAGCGCAAGGACGTCACGCTCGATCGCCTCATGCTCGGCTTCTCGACGGTCAATTTCGGCGCGCGCGATCGCGTCACCGCGAACGCCAACGGATCGCTGTCGGTCTACCAGGCCCAGGGCGATTATGTCGAAGGCAGCGGCTACGGCTACAGCGGCGGCACGCTGAACCTGATCACGCCATTGCTCACTGGTGAGGCCGGATCGGTCAACACCATCACGGCGGGCGGCGCGCTGACACTGCGCGCAGCGCCGGGGACCACCGCCGCACCGGTCACCAGCGACAATCTGGGTGCCGAACTGCATCTCAAGGCGGCCAGCATCACGCAGCTCGACACCACCATCGCGCTGCCGAGCGGTCGGCTGACCATGGACGCTGCGGGCGACATCGTGCTGGCATCGCCGTCGCGCATCGACGTCGCCGGCCGCGAAGTGACGTTCTTTGACGCCACCAAATATAGCTGGGGCGGCGATGTCGTGCTCACCAGCGCCAGCGGCAACATCATTCAGCAGGCCGGCGCGGTGATCGACATTTCCGCGGCCAACAACGATGCCGGCACGCTATCGGTCGAGGCGCTCGGCGCGGGCGCAGGACATGTCGAGCTCACCGGCCTGATCAAGGGCGACAGCACCGGAAGCTACGATATCGGTGGCGGCACCATCGTGGCGTATGACAAAGGCAGCATCGATGTCCGCGCCCAGACCCTGGCCGATTTCGCAGGGTTGAACGCGCGCCTGACCGAGGGCAGCGTCACCGGCGCCCGCACCTTCGTGCTCAAGCAGGGCGACCTCACGATTGGCGATGAGGTGAAGGCGCGTGCGGTGACGATCTCGGTCGACGGCGGCAGCCTGTCCGTGGCCGGCACGATCGATGCCCATGGCGACCAGGTCGGCACCATCCGCCTGTCGGCGCGCGACAATCTCAGGCTTGCATCCGGATCGATGCTGGACGCGCACGGCACCGTGCTGCGGGTCGACAGCTATGGCCAGCCGATCGAGGCGTCGAACCGCGCCACCATCGAGCTGACCTCGGCGGAGGGACGGCTGCAGCTCGATCCGAACGCCGTTATCGACGTGCGTTCGGCGGACGGCGTGCCGCGCGGCCAGATCAATCTCAATGCCAGGCGCACCGGCGAGACCTTCGGCGATGTCCAGATCGATGCCGCAGGTCCGCTCGACATCAGAGGGGCGCAGAGCATCGCGGTCAACGCGTTCTGGACCTACAAGCCGACTGGCGACAACGGCACCATCGTCCAGAACAATGGCGGCGTCGCTCCGGTTTTCAAGGATACCGACGGCGTCGAGTACATCGGCCTCGACCAGATTGATGCGCGCAGCCAGGATTTCATGACGAATGCGCTCGGTAACGGCGATCTGCTGGGGCGACTCTCGGGCCTCAGGAATTACAGCGACGCCTTCCACCTGCGTCCCGGCGTCGAGATCCGGGCCGACGGCAATCTCACGGTTTCGGGTGATCTCGATTTCTCAGGCTATCGCTACGACAGCCTGAACCCGCACAATGGAAAGACAGCGATCTACGGCTCGGGCGAACCAGGCGCGCTGGTGATCCGGGCCGGCGGCGACCTCAACATCTACGGCAGCATCACAGACGGCTTCGGCACGCCGGTGGCGCAGCCCGATAGCGACAACGGTTGGGTGCTGTTTCCGCCACTCGCCGGCATCCCAAACAATCCGTTCCCTGACAGCGCCATCGTTCCCATCGGCGTGACGCTGGCTGCCGGATCGACGTTCCCCGGCGATGGCACACTGAATTTCGCCATCCTGCTCGGCGAGGGAACGACGTTGAAGTCGGATGTCGTGATCCCGACCATGGTGACGCTGGCGCAGTCGTTCACCGCTCCTGCGAGCGGCATTGTGGCGACGGCGACGATCCAGCTACCAAACGGGCAGGTGTTTACCCGAGGGCGGATGATTCCCGGCGGGACGGAATTGCCACGCGACACGGTGCTTGCCGCCGGAACGAGATTGCCTGGTAGCATCACTATTCAGCAAGTGACTTGGCCGGCTGGTGCCGCTCTGAACATCATCGCCGGGCGCCCAACATTGGCGCAGGACACCCCCATCCCCGCCGGATCGGTCATTCCGTATCAAAGCGCGGTTAAGTTTATCAATGAGAATGGTGAAGCAGTGTCGAGCCTGCCGACGCGCAAGCCCGGTCCGGACGGAACCCAGGGCAAGAACTGGGCGACCGCGCCGATGTTGCCGGCAGGTTCGCTGTCGTGGTCGATGCGGCTGGTGGCGGGGGCCGACCTGTCGTCGGCCGACACCCGCATCTTGAGGCCGGGCGCTCGCGGAAGCGTCAATCTGTCGGACCAACATTACACCGGAGTGAGGCTATCGATCGATCCCAATAATTTCTACGGTTACATTCCCGGTGTGGATTCGCCGATTGACGTATGCACCAATACTCCGGATGCATGCATTGCCGATCCGGCAGGACAGTACTTCGCGACCTCGAATTTGCGCAGCGTGCTGCGCACCGGCACCGGCGATCTCGAATTGCTGGCCGCCGGCAACTACACCCAATACTCGCTCTATGGCGTTTACACCGCCGGGACACTGACGCCGGCGGCCGCTAATCCGGACGGAACGATACCCTATTATCCTGACCATGGTGGCAACGTGCTGCTGTCGGTTGGCGGAAGCATCACGGGCCTGACTGAATCGAACGACAATCTCGGCCCGTCATGGGGCTTCGCGATGACCGGCAATGGCGTCGGCAACTGGCTTTGGCGCCGGGGGGACCAGACCGGCAATCAGTCGACGGCCTGGTGGATCAATTTCGGCACCTATGTCGACGTCCCGGCGTTTGATGAAACGGTTGTTCGAACGGTAACCGGGTTCACCGGTCTAGGCGCGCTCGGCGGCGGCAATGTCACCGTTCTCGCCGGCGGCGACGTTGGTTCGTCCCGGTTCGGTGCAAGCATGAACCCCGTGCTCGACATGGCAATCGGCAGCACAGGCCGCGTCACGTCGGTCACGATGGACGGCAACATCGTCACCGGCGGAACCATCGATTTCACCGGGGGCGGCGACCTGACCGTCAAGGTTGGTGGGGGGTATTATGGGGGCTCGTCCGCGACGCTGACGAATTTGCGCGGCAATATCGATCTGCGCGCCGGATCGATTGGCGCCATCGACCTCTCTCTTGGATACGGAGCGCCGATACAAGATGATCCGCGGGCGCCTGATCCGCTGACGCCCTATTCTGCGTACAATCTCACTCTGGGGAATGGAGCGAGCGTCGTGCTGGGCGACGGCCACGCGACTCTGGCAACGCTCCGTGACCTCGTAATGCAGGGCGCCGGCGATCCCGGTCTGCTGCCAACCAGGAATCCTGACGTCCAGAGCTTTTTCTCGTTATCGACCTCCACCGCGTCGGTCGACCTGTTCTCTGCCGGCGGCAACATCGCTCCGCTGGCCGGTTCGCAACCGGTCCTCCGCGTTGCTGCTGCCAACGGCAATATCTACGGCGGCAACACGACATTCTTCGAATTGGCGCCGTCTCCCACGGGGCAACTCGAGCTTTTGGCGCAGGGGTCGATCTTCGCCAACGGCGCTTCCTACACCATGTCTGGCGCGCCGAACGATCCAAACTCGATCCCCAACCCCTTCAAGCCAACGTCCAACCCAAGTCTGTTCACCTTCGTCGCCGACACTCCGATCACTCATCTGCATGCTGATGACCAGGACCCGATCCGGTTCTATGCGGTGAACGGTGACATTATCGGCCTCAACACGGGCACTATGTTTCTCGCATCTGACCCAGGTGCGACACCCACCTATCAGGCCGCAAAATCGATGCGGATGCTTGCCGGACGCGACATCGTCAGCACCGGCGGCCTGATCATGAACAATGCCATGACCGATATCTCCGTGATGTCCGCCGGACGCGACATCATCTACGGCAGCCTCAGTGTTGCGGGACCCGGCCTGCTGGAGGTCACCGCGGGCCGCAATATCTACCAGGGCGACAAGGGCGTGCTGCACAGCGTTGGCACGATCGTCGACGTCAACCCGCAGAACCGCAGCGGCGGCGCCAGCATTGTGATGACGGCGGGCGCCGCGCAGGCCGGGCCGAACTATAGCGGGTTCGCCGAGCTCTACCTCGATCCGGCCAATGCCGCCGATCCGTCAAGGCCGCTGGGCGAGCAATCCGGCAAGGTGATCCAGACCGCTGATTCGATTGCCTCGCTCGCGGATCTCGCCACCTGGCTGAAGACCAAGGCCGGCTACACTGGCGAAGCGGCCGGCGCGCTGGCCTTCTTCAACAACCTGCCGGCCGACAAGCGCGCGACCTATCCATCCGACCCGCTGCTGTTCGCATGGCTGAAGGCGACACAAAACTACGCCGGCGACCTCGGCAATGCCGCTGCGTTCTTCCTCGGCCTGAAGACCGAGCAGCAACAGCAATTCACCTACAACGCCATGCTCACCATGTGGCTGCAGGATCGCTACGGCCCCGACCAGAAGCCCTTTGTCCAGGACGGCAAGACCTATGTCTTCACCGGCAACCAGGACGATGCGCTCGCCTTCTTCAAGTCGCTGCCGGTGGCGCAGCAGGGGATTCTGGTGCGCCAGGTGTATTACAACGAGCTGAAGGTCAGCGGCCGCGAATACAACGATGCCAACGGTCCGCGGCCGGGTAGCTACCTGCGCGGCCGCGAGGCGATCGCCGCGCTGTTCCCTGATCGGGCGGCCGACGGCAGCCCGATCAGCTACGCCGGCGATATCACGATGTTCAGCACGCTGACCCGCGATACTCTGGATGGCCCGCTGGTGCTGCGGGATGGCGGCGTCCGCACGGACTTCGGCGGCGACATCCAGACCCTGACGCCAGGCGGGCAGACGCTGGTCGGCGTCGAGGGTGTCGCGCCGGGCGCCGATGCCGGATTGATCACGCGGGGCGGCGGCGACATCCAGGTCTATTCGAAGGGCAGCGTGCTGCTAGGCCTGTCGCGCATCGTGACCACCTTCGGCGGCGACATCGTGATCTGGTCGGCGGAGGGTGACATCAACGCCGGCCGCGGATCGAAGACGACCATACTCTTCACGCCGCCGCGGCGCGAGTATGACCTGTGGGGCAATGTGAGCCTGTCGCCGGCCACTCCGTCGGCCGGTGCCGGCATCGCCACCCTCAATCCGATTGCGGAAGTCCCGCCTGGCAACATCGACCTGATTGCTCCGCTCGGCTCCATCGATGTCGGCGAGGCCGGCATCCGTGTCTCCGGCAACGTCAATCTGGCCGCGTTGCAGGTCATCAACGCCACCAACATCCAGGCCGCGGGCACCGTCACCGGCGTTCCCACGGTGCAGGCGCCGCCAGTGTCCCTGGTCACGACGAGCAACAATATCGCGGCGGCCACCCAGCAAACCGGATTGCCGCAGAATAACCGCTCCGATCAGCCGTCAGTCATTATCGTTGAATTCATGGGTTTTGGTGGCGGCGACGGGACGCCTGCGCAAGAACCGAAAGAGGACCAGCGCAAAAAGCTGGATGATCGGCAGGGCTATAACGACAACAGCGCGGTTCAGGTCCTGGGAGCCGGCTCGCCCACCGAGGCGCAATGGCGGAGGCTCGCGAGTGAGGGCAAGCTGTGATGGTCTCCAGAGTAAACGCGCGCAGCTAAATGTAACGAATGTGACACAATGTAACGAGATGTAACGAAAGATGTGACTCCGGCGCATCAATGCAGGGTCATTACTTGGGAATTACTTTGCGATGTTCTTTGTGTTGGTTCTCGCAGCGCAGTCGTGAAAGCCACTCGGCTGCTCGCGGCAATCACATGTTAAAGAATTCGGCGTTCATGTAGGCGATCGATCGCTTCGGCATTTGATTGGAGTGTTGCGGCATCGTTGTCGGTCGCGATGCGACGGAATTTCGTCGTCGCGCCGTCGCACGAGGTTGCACGAGCTACATGGAATGGAAGGACTGTCATATATGAAGCGTCGCGATTTTCTGATTGGTGCATCCGCTTTCGGTTTGGCTGCGCCTGCGCTTTTTAGGGCCGCCGTATCGCCAGTGGACGCGCAGCAGGCCGCACCTGCGGGAGCGCGCATTGTTCGCGCCGCAATCTTTCCCGCGATTGGCTTCTCACGTGTCGGCAACGGTGATGAGTGGTTTCTGGCGCCCGAGGTTCCCGGTCTGATGAACGAGCCTCCGGGAGGATTCAAGCAGGGACCAAGCAGCATCAAGAAACAGGTCCAGCGCTTCCGCGTGTACGGTTATGACGATCAGGGACGCGTGGTGCGCGAACTGGGAGCGTCCGATGGTGTGCGCTGGACGGTGCACGTCGCGAACACCAAGGCTGCCTGGTATGGCTATTCGAATGCCTTGGACGGAGGCGCGCTGGCTCCCGGTATTCCGGGCGCACAACGCAATGCCTTCATCGAACCTGCCCGTCGCGAACAAATGCTGGCGATTGACGCGGGGGCAGTCCGCATCGATGGCGCATCGAAGAATACGGATGGCCGGGATGCCGCCTATCAAATGGCAGGTCAGTTCTGGAAAAAGCTGCCAGTGAAACTCGGTCATCTCAGCACTGACGATGCAGGCCGGCTGCTGGTATTCCCGGCGGACGGAATATCCAACAGTGCTTTGGCTCAGAATCCGGTGCGCGACTTTACGAACAACGATGGTTGGCACGACGACTGGTGCGATGGCTGGGTGAAAGCCACAGTACGCGTCGGGGATGCAGATGTCGATTGCGAACCGGCGTGGGTCGTGTGCTGCGGACCGAAGTTTGCTCCCCAGATCGAACCGATCGTCAGCCTTTATGATGCCGCGCGCGAAGCGATGATCGCTACGGGACATATGAAGGCGGTCGCCGGTCAGGTTTCCTTCCGTCGCGACATACTGCCTATTCTGCGGCGCTCCGGGATGATGCAGTGGGTCGCGCAAGCCTCGTATCTCGGCAAGGCCTGGATGGACCTCGACGATCTTTCGGATCCGGCGGTGATCAAGTCGTTGGCGGATACGGGAGCAAAGACACACGCCGCCCGAGAGAAGGTGCTCGCGGCGTTCCGTAAGCCCGGTGGGGACGATACCCGTTCGGACGCCCTGCCTCCGATGCTCGGTGACGGCGTCAATTTTCCGGGCAGCCCGACCGGTTGGCTCACGCTTACATCCATCCAATACAGAATTCTGAGCGACTGGGCGAAGGGCGACTTTGTCAACGATCTCGATGATCCTGCAGCCGATGCCGTCAAGCAGCTCGATGACATGCCATTGTCGTTGCGTCCGGAAGCATTGACGCGCGCTGCGCTCGATGCATGTTCTGGCGGAGCCTTCCATCCCGGCGTGGAGATCACTTGGCCTATCCGTCATGCGGCGCTCTACCGTTCGACGAAGGAGACGTCGCTACCGTTCCGTATCGCGATTTCGAACCGAAAGAGTCTGGTTCAAAATATCGGACTGCAACTCAATCCGCAGAATGTGTTCTCAGGTGATCCGCAGCGACCGCAGGATGGGGCTCCCGTTGGACCGCAGGCGCCTGGCGACCTCACGCGCTGGATGGGTGTTCCGTGGCAGGGCGATGCATTCAGCTGCCAATCCGTGCTGACGGGCGAGGGGTTCCCGACGCCAGTGTGGTGGCCCGCGCTTCTGCCCGTCGATGTCCTGCCGGAAGGGTTCTACAAGCAGATGATGCGTACTGACCTTCCGATGGAGGAGCGCCTGCGCTTCTATCACGCGCGTGTCGCCTGGTCGCGCGGCGCGGCCGGCGTCGGCCTGCACGTCGATGCAAGCTATACGGACGGCCTGCGCCGGATGATCGAGCTCTGGACGCAGATGGGCGTTGTCGTGCGTCGTAGTGGCCCCAAGGATATTCCTGGCGTTCCTGCAGAAGTCTTCGTCGAGGTGCAGCGCGGTTCGACGGATTTGGCCGCGAACAAAGAATTGAAGTAGTGACAGAACGTCAGGCCGTCATTGTGGGGGCGGGCATGGCCGGAATGGCATGTGCCCGCATCCTGTCGCGTCGCGGGATTGATGCCCTTCTTGTCGCCCCACCGTCAGATGTTGCCAGTCGGGGCGAAACGCTGTCGTTCCGGGCGGGCCCCTATCTGGAAACACTTGGATGGCATGGCCTGCTTGATGCGGAGACGGCGTTAGTCAGTCAGGGCAGCTATTCCGTGTGGGGCAATAGAGCGCTGCGTCGTGGCGTGTTCCACCAGGAAGAAATGTCGGGCTGGCACATCGATCGTTATCGGCTTGAGGCTCGGATGGCGGAGACACTTGAAGCCGATGGCGTAGATCGCGTCTTCTGCGAAGCCCGGCAGTTCTCGAGATCTGAAACCGGAATCGCCGTTGAGCTTGCTGACGGATCACCGGTAAATACGCGGTTGTTGGTTGATTGCTCAGGCCGCTCCGCTGTGACCGCAGGTCCAGCGGCGACGCTCCGTCGCCTCGACAAGCTCGTGGCCTGTTACAGTGTCTTCACCCTTGATGAGGACGTTGAGGCCATCCCTGTTACGCTTGTTGAGGCTGTGGCGATAGGGTGGTGGTATACGTCGTTGCTGCCCGGCAGCCGTATGCTGGTGGGACTCTTTACCGACTCTGATCTGCTACCGGCGGGATTCCGCAAAAATGCTGGTCTGTGGGCCGACCTGGCGTCGCAAACGACAGCGATCTCTCCGCGCTTGTCGAGTCTTGGTATGGATCTGGCCGCGGCGCCCGAACTGCATTTCGCCGCAGCCAGCACCGTAACAGCATCGGAGCTTGTTGAACCATTCATCATTCGAGCGGGCGATGCTGCCAGTGCATTGGATCCGCTCGGCGCGAACGGACTTGCTACCGCCCTGTGGAGCGGAATTCAGGCAGCCGAAAGCGTTGTTGGACTTCTCACGCAAAACGACGGGACGAAAGCGGTTCAGTATCAGCAGCAGTTCCTGCAAGGCATCGCATCGCACCTTGCCGCGCAAACGGCGATGTATGCCTCCGAGCACCGCTTTATCGACGCGCCATTCTGGCAGCGACGACGAGGTCCGTGGTTGGAAAATTGATCGATGCAATCGTTCTCAGTTGCCGAGGCGCGAAAGCCAAGGCGCGAAAGCCAAGTGTTCTTTGTTTACCTGGAGGTTACACATGACTGTTGATTCACGCTTGCTCGCCACTGTTCTGGCTTGTGTTCTCATAGGGAGCTCGGCTTATGCAGACGGAGTGAAGATCATCCCGTCCGTCAACGGAGGTGTGAAGCCGACCGGATCGTGGAGCGCAGGTGCACGCGCCGGCGATTTTGTGTTTGTCGGCGGCATGCGCGGTATCGATCCTGCCACCAACAAGCTTGTTGATGGCGAGGAGGCGCGTATCCGCCAGATGTTCGTCAATATGCAGCAGGTCGCCACTGCCGAGGGAGCGTCACTAAAAGATGCGGTACGCTTGACCATCTATGTATCTGATGTCGTGCGTTTACGTCCTGTGGTGAATAAGGTGCAGGAAGATCTTTGGGGTAAGGGCCCTTATCCGCCACGTACTGTTCTCGAGGTTCGAAAGCTCGATCAGGATGACATCGCCGAGGTCGATGGAACGTTCTATGCGCCACTAAAGAAAATAGCATCGGGTTGTCATGGAGCGGCTTGGCCAAATGACCAAGCCTTTTCCCTCGCGACAAACGCGAAGCGTTTGCGTCGGAAGATCATGCTCAAACAAAAAGCTAAAGCGGGATGACGATTCGAAGAAAAGTCATCACGCTTGAGTTGTCACGCCGGTCGCGCCATCAGTGATGGGCCGAAACGCTCCTGACGCACTCCGACAGGAGATTGTCGCCAGACGTGGAATGGCTGACATCGCCGAGACTGAGGATGCCGACCATCCGCTTGCTCTTGTTGATCACCGGCAGCCTGCGGACCTGCAGCTTCTCCATGTGATGCATCGCCTTTGCGAGGTCATCGTCCTCCCGGCAGCAATGGATGCCTTCGGTCATGACATCGCGCGCCGTCGCGCGACGAGCATCGAAGTTGTTGCTCGCAAGCCCTTTGCAGACGATATCGCGGTCGGTCACCATCCCGACCAGCCGATCGTCCTCTCCGATCGGAATGCAGCCGATGTCGTGCCCCCGCATCAATTTCGCGAGTTCGGTGACGGGGGTGTCGGGGCTGACCCAGTCGACGCCCTTGTGCATCACGTCTTTGACTTTCATGGCGGACCTCCATTGCTGGATTTCAGGTGCACTTGATGTAAGGCATTTGCCTGGCGGCAGATGCGCGCGACCAATCCTCAGTCGTGCGCGCTAAAGCGCCCATGCGGTGCGTTCGCCGTCAGGCGCGCAAACTGCTCGTGCGTGAGATGAAGCAGGGTCTCATGATCGCCGGCTTCCATATAGATTTCCGGCTGTGTCTCGATGCTGTCGTCGACGATGATATCGAGCCCATAGCACTTGCCAACGGCGGGAACGGCGCCGTGCGCGCAGTCGCGGAACAGTTGATTGATTTCGGTTTCATCCGCCATATCGACATTATCACCGAGCGTCGTCCGCAGCTCGGACAGGCGGAGGTGGTGCGATGCGGGCACGACGGCGAGAATATATTCGCCGTCGCGTCGCAACACGATGCCCTTGGCGAGACGATCGCCCGAGATATGGGATACTTCAGCCGTGCGAGTGGACGACATGCTCAGCTCGTGCTGGATCTCCTCGTATTGGATGTTTTCAGCGGCCAGGTATTTTTGCAGTGTGGGAGCGATGGACATAACCGTGACCTCCGGTGCGGGTAGGCAAACCATCCGCCGTAAGGTCTTCCTGCCGAGCCTCGCCTTACGATGGGCGGCTGCGTCATTATAAGGCCAACATATTCCTTCCGTCCGCCAGCTGCAATTCTTCGTCAGTGGCTGGGTTGCGATGCAAACGCCTCGACTTGGCGTTGGTATGCTTTCTGTCTTTGCCTCCAACAGGCGATCGTCGCGGCGTATGGATCACCGATAAGGCAGCGTTCTTGGCCCAATTCGTCATCTTGAGGAAGCGCGGCGCGCCGACCCCCGATGGCATACGATGACAGCGGAATTGTTGTTTGAAATTTGAATCCGAACTTTCCCGTCGTCCTCCCGGCCTAGAGCCAGACCTGTAACGAGGGAGATTTGATGTGCTCCGCCGCCGTCGCTTGCTGCCGCCACAAGGTGAGCCGCGATATTGCCGTCAGCCCGTCGACGATCCGGGCCTTGTTCCCGGTTCGCTTTTTCGTGAACGCGAATACGTCTCCAGACCATATGGTTGCAACCTAATCATTAGTATCCTATCTATTGTCCATGATTCTTTCCCAAACAACGATTCATGCCGAAATGGGTTTGCTCATCGCACGGCTTGCCCGGCTGTGGCGTCGCGAGGCCAACCAGGCGCTTGCCGATCACGGTCTGTCGGAGGCGACCGCACTTCCCCTGATGGTGCTGTCGCGCCGGGGCAAGAGCGTCCGCCAAGGTGAACTCGCCGAGGAGATGGGCATCGAAGGTCCTTCGCTGGTCCGGCTGATCGATGTGCTGCAGGCCGAAGGGCTGGTGGAACGCCATGAGGATTCCACCGACCGCCGCGCCAAGACCTTGCATCTCACCCCGATGGGCGAGGCCAAGGCCAACGAGGTCAACCGGGTCTTGCGCAAGGTCCGCGCGTACCTCCTGAAGGACATCGGTAGCGACGAGCTTGTGGCGACCTTCGAGGCGCTGCTGAGCATCGAACGGCGAGCCAATCGGTTGCGCGAAGCCGCGGCGGCCTGAGCCGTGCGTTCCGACCAATCTTTCCTGGTCCGCCATGCGAACCTTGTCTTTGCGTTCAAGACCTTCCTGGCGGCGGCTTTGGCACTGGTCGTCGCGCTTTGGATCGACTTGGCGCGTCCCTATTGGGCGATGGCGACCGTCTATATCGCCTCCCAACCGCTAGCGGGCGCAACGAGTTCCAAGGCGCTCTCCCGTGTGCTGGGAACGGTGGTTGGCGCAATCGTCAGCGTCATCCTAGTCCCCAATCTCGTCAATGCCCCCGAATTGCTCTGCCTGGTCGTTGCACTCTGGGTCGGCCTTTGTCTGTATTTGTCGCTGCTCGAGCGCAGCCCGCGCAGCTATGCCTTCATGCTTGCCGGATACACGGTAGCGCTGATCGGCTTTCCCGCCGTCTCGGACCCCGGCAGCATCTTCGACACTGCGCTCGCGCGCGTCGAGGAGATCACGCTCGGCATCATCTGCGCGACCCTGGTGTCGACAATCGTATTCCCGCGCAGCGTCGCCCCCGCCGTCGCTGCCCGCGTCAACAATTGGCTGTGCGACGCAAGCCGGCTCAGCCAGGATGTTCTCTCCGCCCGTGGCGCCGAGCGGGTCCATCGGGCGCAACGCTTGCGGCTGGCGACCGACGCCGTCGAAATCGACGCGCTCGCTGGTCACCTGGCCTATGACCGCTTCGCGGACGCAAATGCCGTCAGCGGATTGCAGGCGCTTCGCCTGCACATGCTGATGCTGCTGCCGCTCCTGTCCTCGATCACCGATCGGATCGCAGCACTTGGCGGCCGGTTGGGCGAATGCTCGCCGCAATTGCCGCGGCTGCTTGATGATCTCGGGCGCTGGCTCGCGGCTGACGCCGGCGAACGGCAACCGGCCGATGTGCTGCGCGCCGCGATCATGTCACTGCGGCCGAAGCTCGATGCCCATTCGTCTTGGGATCAGGTCACGGCGGCGAACCTACTGATACGCCTGCGCGAGCTCGTCGATGTCTCGGATGATTGCCGGGCGCTCAACCGCGCCATTGCCGCTGGCAAGGACGTCTCCGGCCTTCGGCTGGCATTCCTTCCTGAGGCCAGCATTGCTCCGGCGCGACACCGCGACCACGGCTTGGCACTATGGTCGGGGGCTGGCGCGGCTTTCGCGGTCCTGGTCTGCTGTGCCTTCTGGATCGGGACAGGCTGGGTGGACGGCGCATCGGCCCCGATGATGGCGGCCATAGGCTGTTCCTTCTTCGCCGCGCAAGATGATCCCGCGCCCAGTATTCGCAGCTTCGCATGGTGGTCACTGGCCTCGGTCGCGGTCGTCGCCATTTATTTGTTCGCCATCATTCCGGCAATCTCCACGGTCGAGGTGCTGATCGCGGCCCTGGCGCCGTCCTTCATCCTGTTCGGCGTTCTGATCGCGCGGCCCCGGACCAACTTCATTGGCATGGCGCTGGCAGCCAATTCGGCCACCTTGCTGGCGCTGCAGTCGACTTACGACGCAGACTTTGCGAGCTTTACAAATGCCGCCATCGCATTGCTGCTGGGAATGGCGGCGGCTGCGGTCATTACCAGGCTGGCGCGGTCGGTCGGAGCCGAGTGGGTCGCGCGGCGCCTGATGAAAACCAGCTGGGCGACGCTAGCACTCACGGCAGAGCGGCGCGGCAAGAACGACCGGGCACGCTTCGCCGGGCTGATGCTGGATCGCCTCGGCCTGTTGGTCCAGCGCTTCGCCGTGATTCCCGAGGTCGATCGCCGCGACGTCGACGGTCTGACCCAGCTCCGGGTCGGCCTCAACATCATCGATCTGCGCCGGGCCCGTCACAAGCTGACGCCGGCGACGCTCAGTGCAATCGACGACATGCTGGACCAGCTTGCGCTAGCGTGTCGCGAACACGTCTCGGGCCCGCTGCCGCCTGAACTGCTCAGGCTGATCGATGTTGCGCTTACCAAGGCGCTCAACGAGCCCGAAGGCGGTGCCAGAGATGATGCGCTGATCGGCTTCATCGGCATCCGGCGCGGGCTGTTTCCGGACGCCTTGGCCTACCAGCCTCAATCACCTGATCAGAATCTAGCGGCATGAGATATGAGATCGATATCTATGGCGTGCTCGCGCCCGCGCTTCTGCTGTGGCTGATCATTGCCTATGCGTTGAGCGCCCTGCTGCGCAAGACCCTGCGCAAGACCGGACTTTACCGGCTGGTCTGGCATCCCGCGTTGTTCGACCTGGCCCTGTTCGTCTGCCTTTTGGGAGGCGTCGTCTATTTGTCTTCGGAGTATCTGTCGTGAAGAGATTTTTCTTCGTGCTTGGCCGTCTTGCGCTGACGGGTATCGCTGTCGCAGCGGCTGTGAATGTCGCGATCCATCTGTGGGACTACTACGTGGAGGCACCATGGACGCGAGACGGGCGGGTGCGCGCCGATGTCGTCCAGGTCACGCCTGACGTTTCGGGTTTGGTCACGGACGTCCTGGTGCAGGACAACCAGAAAGTCCATCGCGGCGACGTTCTCTTTCGCATCGACCGCGCCCGCTTCGCGCTCGCCTTGCAGCAGGCCGATGCCGTCGTCGCAAGCCGTCGCGCTGCCCTCGATCAGGCAAATAGCGATTTGAAGCGCTATCGCACGCTGACCACTGATGCCGTCTCCCAGCAGAAGCAGGAGCAGGTGCTGGCGACGCAGCAGCAAGCCCAGGCCGGCTACGACCAGGCGGTGGCCGATCGCGACCTTGCCCAACTCAATCTCGACCGCAGCGAAGTGCACGCATCGGTCAACGGCACGATCTCGAACATGAACCTGCGTCCCGGCACCTATGTGATGGCGGGCAAAGGGGTGATGGCGCTGGTGGATACCGACACGCTCCGCGTCGAGGGTTATTTCGAGGAAACGAAGCTGCCACGCATCCATGTCGGCGATGCTGTCAGGATCCGCCTGATGGGCGACAAGGGGCGCCTGACCGGACATGTGGAAAGCATTGCTGCCGGCATAGAAGATCGTGACCGGGCCGAGGGGACAAGCCTTCTTGCCAACGTCAACCCGACCTTCAACTGGGTTCGTCTGGCGCAACGTGTCCCCGTGCGCATCGCTCTCGACCAGGGAGCGGGCCAGGCCGAACTCGTCGCCGGCCGCACGGCGACGGTCGAGATCGTCGGGTCGACCAACAACGGGCTATCGAGGCGTGCCGACGCTGCTCGCTAGAGCATGTCCTCACAAGCGGCGCTATGGATTGCTTCGCTGCGCTCCCGAAGCGGCGCGCGGCAACGCCGCCGCCGAGATTATTGAGAGCAGGGGCTTTCCCACTGGCATCGACAGCGAGAAGCTAGTAAGCGTGCGCCATGTTCTACGCGACGCGATGCCGGACGAGCCGCTTTATGGCGGGCTTGCCTGCGCTGGACCGCCCCGACCGGCTGCGAGCCGAGTCAGGTGAGCGGTACTCGTCGACTAACCTCGCGACTGCTTGAGAAAGATGAACATCCCAGCTCGCCTTACGCTTTGTGTCGCCCTGCTTGCCACGCTTGAATGCGCTCCGGCGACAGCCAAAACGATTCAGCAACAGTTGCTGTCTTTGGACCCGCAAACACGTATCGAACAGCGCTGCAATGGACGGGCAGCGGGTTTGATTGGACGGGAGCACAGTGCTTTCAAGCCGGACGAGGTCGTTGCTTATGCATTTGCCGAGCCCGCGCTGAAAGGAAATGCGCTCCAAGCGTCTGGAGCGGCCATCCGAAGTCGGGGACATTGGTACCACCTTTCCTACGCGTGTCGCGTCACGTCGGACGGGCTCGGCATCGAGACTTTCAGCTACAAATTGGGGGCAGAGGTTCCTCGTGCGATATGGGCCGAACACTATCTCGTCCCGTAGCTAACCGACCAAAGGCGAGGGAGATCACAAGCGGCAGGAGTCTTTGTGGGTGCTTGTTGCGGGATAGATCAGATCATGATCCGATTCCGTCCAATCGGATCATGATTTGGCGCCGCGCCAAGGATGGTGGGTTACGCCTTGTGGTTTCGCCTGCGCTATTTCGTCAGCATCGCTCCGGTTTCCGGATGCTGCAGCCACCCAAGCACCGCGTCATGGAATCGTGCGGGCGCCTGGATTTGCGGGGCGTGGCCGAGGTCGGGGAATTCGATCAGTTGTGCGTGCGGGAAACGCTTGGCGGCCTCTTTGCCGAGCACGGGGTAGTTGCCGAGCTTGGGGCGAACGTCCGGCGGCGCGAGGTCCTTGCCGATGGCGGTGGTGTCCTTGTCGCCGATCAGGAGCAGCACTGGCGTGGTAATGCGCTCGAACTCGTAGAACACCGGCTGGGTCGCGATCATGTCGTAGAGCCGCGCCGAGCTCGAGGCCACGGTCTCGCGTCCGGGGCCGCGATACATTCCGGCCAGCATCTGCACCCAGGGTTCGTATGACGCGTCCCAGGTGTTGGCATAGTAGGTCGCGCGCTCGTAGGCGCGAATGGTGTCGGCGGTCACGCGCTTCTCGCGCTCGTTCCAGCCGTCGAGGCTGAGCCACGGCACGCCCTTGGCCGCCCAGTCCTCCAGGCCGATCGGATCGACCAGCACGAGCTGATCGACGGCCGCCGGATACATCAGCGCATAGCGCATCGCCAGCATGCCGCCGGTCGAATGGCCCATGATCACCGAACGCTCGATGCCGAGTGACGCCAATAGCGCGCGGGTGTTGCCGGCGAGCTGCTGGAATGTGAATTGATAGCGCTCAGGCTTGCTGGATTTGCAGAACCCGATCTGATCTGGCGCGATCACCCGATAGCCGGCCGCCGTCAGCGCCTTGATCGAGCCTTCCCAGGTAGCAGCGCAGAAATTCTTCCCGTGCAGCATCACGACGGTGCGGCCGTTCGGATTCGACGGCTTCACATCGAGATAGGCCATCTCCAGCTCCTGGCCCTGCGAGGAGAACCGATAGCGCTCGACCGGGAAGGGGTATTCGAAGCCCTGCAGCTCCGGTCCATAGGCCGGCCCGTCGTCGGCAGCGGAGGCCGGTGAACTCAGGCTCAGAGCGGTGGTCAATGCGAGACCGAACAGGGTGGCAAAACGGATCATCGGGCAATCCTGCAGAATTGAAGCGCTAGGCGTCCTCGGACTAACGCAGCACTGTGACGCTATCCAGAAGGCCTGCGATGATTTGTTTGTGATCGATCGGGAGATCGGCCAGCTCACCTGCTGCCAACGCACCGTCATTCCGGGGCGCGCGAAGCGCGAGCCCGGAATCCATTCATCCGCGGTCGCAAGCGGTGAAATGGATTCCGGGCTCGTCCTTCGGACGCCCCGGAATGACAGCGTGTGTTGAGGCGCGAGCTGCGACAAATCAACCCGACGGGCAAATCACCAAAAGTCTGTCCAGTGCTTCGCGCAAAAATAAATCGCTTAACCCGTCGGGCAAATCAGTGATTTAACTCCGCGCGTCTCACCCGAACGAGGGGCGGGTCGCGATCGTCACGAACGTTGCGGTGAGATGCGGTGGACGAGGGTGTCGCGACTGACGAGCGTGACATCAGCGGACGGCGAAGTCGAGTGGTCCTGGCGCCCCGACGCTGGCGCTAAGTTTTTCGCGCGAACAAGTTCGCGCGAGAGATGACGGTGGCAAGAAAGCCCGGTCACCGGGGAGAGCACGAAGTAAGCCGTAACACCATCGCGCAGGGAAAGCCGGAATGCTTCGGTTGAACCTGTGGTCCTACCCCCGTGCTTTTTGTTGCAC